>CALEMG010000413.1 GCA_937910835.1 uncultured Alphaproteobacteria bacterium
AATCAAACAATCTGGCAATGGGGAATGTTGATCGTCCTGACACTCCTGTTTGCAGTTTTGCCTGCAGTTTTTCTCCGGAGAGCTCGTCGGAGTGAGGTAGAAGAGGTAACAACGCGCCATCAATTTCGTCAGATGATTTCCTGCGGAGGGGTAATTTTTCTTGCTCTGTTGTATCGATACATTTGCAACGGTCAGATCAATATCACGGGCGAGTTGATGCAAGGAATCAGTACGGTGACGACAGCCATTGTCTGGTCCTGCGTTGCGTTGCTGACGTATCAACTGTTGAGTTTTCTCTATTCCTCGGCCATCAGGAACCCGGCGGTACCGACGGGCAGCATCGATGCAAGCCTATTACGCACCGGATTTCGCGTATTTTCCTGCACAGTAGCGCTGATCATCATGGGCTATGGCGCAACCCAGATCGGCATACCGGTATATGGCGTGATCGCGGGCCTTGGCGTTGGTGGTCTGGCGATCGCACTTGCCGCCCAGCCAACAATCGAAAACCTGATCGGCGGCATTATCCTTTATGCGGATCGGATGGTACGGGTTGGCGAATTTTGTCAGTTTGACAATCTTTCCGGCACGGTTGAATCCATTGGTATCCGCTCCACCCGGATACGGGCGCTTGATCGTACTGTCATAACCATCTCGAATGCGGATCTCGCCAAACGCAAGATCACAAACTATAGTCGCCGTGATCAGTTTCATCTCCGCCATCGCATTGGGCTAAGGTATGAGACGACGCAAGCGCAGCTGACCATAATCATCGATGATATCCATAAATATCTCGAGGATCATGACCGGGTAAAAGCCGACCCCCTCCGGGTCCGTTTTGTTGAGCTTGGCGATTACTCTCTCAACATAGAAATCTACGCCTATGTGGATGTCGGCAGCATGCCGGAATTCCTCCGTGTTCAGGAAGAAGTGCTGATGAAAATCGTCGGGATAGTTCGCGCGCGTGGTGCCGACTTCGCCTTCCCGTCGACAACCACCTATCTTGCCTCCGACAGCACGCCCGAAGAAGTAAGCTCGCTGATTGCTTGGCCGCAGAAGGATGACGCGAAAGCTTTCTCAAAGTAAATGCGGTTTCAAAAATTTCATGCTGCGATCTAAAAAGTATATCCAAATCAATATATTATGGGAATAAATCCAGCGCGAAAATATCCGATTGACAAAAGAACAAAACAAGAACATTATGCCTTCTAACAGATAGAAGGAGTAGCAATCATGGATATCGACCGGATCATAAAGAGTGGATTTGAATGTGCGGCTTTTGCGGGGGCATTGGGCATGATGGTGTTCTGGGCGGATATCGTGACGGGTCTGACCGGCTGAGAAACGATATCGCGGCCTAAAGGCAGTAAGAGGGGAGTTATCCACAAGAAATTTATCGGTTGAGGTTGTCAGGACCTGACCTTTGGAGAAGGACATGTAATAGTGGGACGGCTGAAATCACAGATTGGAGATCTGCCGTTGTCCACCGCCCAGAGTGATCCCCGCTTCGTGCATTTGCGTGTCCATTCCGCCTATTCCCTCTCGGAAGGGGCGGTACAGATCAAGCAGCTTCAGAAGCTTTGTGCGGAAAACCGGATGCCGGCTGTAGCGATTACGGACACCAGCAATCTGTTTGGGGCGCTGGAATTTTCCTTGGCTATGATGAGCGGCGGCGTGCAGCCCATTATTGGCTGTCAGATTGCGGTTCTGCGAGAGGATGGTGTCGATCGGAGCGGCCGGCGGCCCGAACCGGATCCTGTTGTGTTGCTGGCGCAGGATGAGGAGGGTTATAGCAATCTCCTGAAATTGACGTCGCATGCATTCCTCAAGACGGAATCGGGGGAGACGGCACAAGTTCCTTTTGAGGTTCTGGCGGCAAATGCGGCGGGTGTCATCTGTCTGACTGGTGGGGCGGAAGGGCCGATCGGTCGGCTGATCGCGGCGGACCAGCTGGAGGCGGCGGAGGGTTATGCCCGAAGACTTACCGATATATTCGATGGTCGGCTTTATATGGAAATTCAGCGCCACGGACTTCCGCTGGAACAGAGGACCGAGCCGGGCCTCCTTAAAATCGCTTATGATCTTGATATTCCATTAGTGGCAACCAACGAGGCCTTTTTTTCCGACCGGAAAATGTATGACGCGCATGACGCGCTTCTTTGTATTGCAACAGGAAAGTATGTCGGAGACCAGAACCGGATCAAGCGAACGCCTGAGCATTACTTCAAATCGCAAACGGAGATGGTTGAGCTTTTCTCTGATCTGCCGGAGGCAATTGATAATACGTTGGTTATCGCGCAGCGTTGCGCCTTCGCCTCACCCACACGCGATCCGATATTGCCGGCTTTTTCCTCTGCCGAAGGACGGGATGAGGCTGGTGAGCTTGCCGCACTGGCAAGGAAAGGTCTGACGGTTCGGCTTGAAAATGAAGTCTTTACTGACGGGATGGCGACGGCTGAGCGGGAGGCCAAATCGAAAGAATATTTCGACCGGCTTGAATATGAAATCGACGTAATTAATGAAATGGGCTTTCCGGGCTATTTCCTGATCGTCTCCGATTTTATCCAGTGGTCGAAGGAGCATGATGTACCCGTGGGGCCGGGGCGTGGATCGGGCGCAGGCTCCGTCGTGGCCTGGGCGCTGACCATTACAGATCTCGATCCGCTACGTTTCGGCCTCCTGTTTGAGCGGTTCCTGAACCCTGAACGTGTGTCCATGCCTGACTTTGATATCGATTTCTGTCAGGACAAGCGCGAACAGGTCATCCGCTATGTGCAGGATAAGTACGGCCATGATCAGGTCGCGCAGATTATTACCTTTGGTAAGCTGCAGGCCAAGGCGGCAGTGCGAGATGTTGGTCGTGTCCTGCAGATGCCCTATGGTCAGGTCGACCGGATAAGCAAGATGATTCCGGCCAATCCGGCCAACCCGGTCAGCTTGCAACAGGCTCTGGATACCGAACCGCGCCTCCGTGAAGAGCGGGCGAATGACGCTGATGTCGCGCGCCTTCTAGAAATTGCCTTGCAGCTCGAAGGGCTGTATCGCCATGCATCGACCCATGCCGCCGGGGTGGTGATTGGCGACCGGCCGCTCGATGAGCTGGTGCCGCTCTATCGCGATCCGCGTTCCGATATGCCGGTGACCCAATTTTCAATGAAATATGCGGAAACCGCCGGACTGGTGAAGTTTGACTTTCTCGGGCTGAAAACCCTGACGGTGCTTGACCGTGCAAAGGCGCTTCTGGCCCGCCGAGGTATCGAGGTTGACTATGCGAAAGTACCGCTTGATGACCCGGCGGTGTTCGAGCTTCTCTCGACTGGGAACACCATCGGTATTTTCCAGCTTGAAAGTTCCGGTATGCGGGACATGCTGCGGAAAATGCGCCCCGACGCGTTTGAGGATATCATCGCTATCGTGGCGCTCTATCGCCCCGGCCCGATGGAAAATATCCCGACCTATATCCGCCGCAAGCATGGAGAGGAAGATCCGGATTATCTGCATCCCAAGCTGCAAGCCGTGCTGGAGGAAACTTACGGCGTTATCATCTATCAGGAGCAGGTGATGGAAATCGCCAAGACCCTTGCCGGGTATAGTCTTGGCGAAGCGGATAATCTGCGTCGTGCGATGGGTAAGAAAATCCAGGAAGAGATGGATAAGCAGCGCGCCATTTTTGCCAAAGGCGCGAAGGAGAAGGGTGTTGCCACGAAGGATGCCACCCATATCTTTGATCTGGTGGCGAAATTCGCGAACTATGGCTTTAACAAATCCCATGCCGCCGCCTATGCGCTTGTCTCCTATCATACGGCTTGGCTGAAGGCGAACTATCCGGTGGAGTTCATGGCGGCCTCCATGAGCCTTGATATGAATAATACGGATAAGCTCAATATCTTCCGTCAGGATCTGGAACGGATGAAAATTCCCGTTTATCCACCCTGCCTGAACAGGTCGGAGGTGGAGTTCTCGGTGGAATTCGACGGCGACGAAGGTGCCGTTCGCTATGCGCTTGCGGCGGTTAAGAATGTCGGGCGGGAGGCGATGGCCGGGATCGTCCGCGAACGGGAGGAGAACGGCGCGTTCAAGGATCTGTTTGATTTCGCTGAACGGCTTAACCCGAAGCATATGAATAAACGACAGGCAGAGAATCTTGCGAGGGCCGGCGCCTTCGACGACCTGCTGGATCATCGGGCGCAGGTTTTTACCTCGATCGAAATCCTGCTGCGTCAGGCACAGCTATCGTCTG
>CALEMG010000414.1 GCA_937910835.1 uncultured Alphaproteobacteria bacterium
CGCAAAACTAAGCAACAGGGCGGCGGAAAGAGGCCGCAAAAACTTCAGAGTTGCGAGTCTCGGGTGCGGACCGGCGCAGGAAGTCGCAAATTTTCTGAAATCGATGACTCCGCCGTTGAACATGGAATTTACTCTGATCGACCAGGATCATGACGCCCTTTCGTATGCCTATAACAGCACTTATCCGCAAGTTTCTCGCTTGGAAGGCAAAGCGTCTGTCAAATGCCTGCATGCAACATTCCTCGAATTTCTTGCTTCTGGCAAGCGCTTCCGGAAATTGGAAAAGCAAGATCTTATCTATGCGGTTGGTCTGGCCGACTACCTCGGCAAGAAAAGGGCAACAAGGATGGTCGACGACCTATACGCCAATCTTGTTCCTGGCGGAACGCTGATGATTGGTTGCATGAGGACTTCTGACACGAGTTTGGAGTGGCAGGTCGAGTATGCCGTCGACTGGACTTTGGTGCATCGTACCGAAGAGGAAATGCGGGACCTTGCACATAATCTCGATAGTGAGGCTACTCGGGAAATTTCTGTTGATTCAACAGGTCACTGCCATCTATTGATCATCACCAAGCCACTGTAATTTTCCTGCGATTAAAAACAGAGGCTACACGATCGTCGATCAGCTCTTAGACCTGAGCAAGCATCTTTTTGTTTTCATCACCTGAATGATGATTAATCATTCTTTCTTTCGGGAACTCAACGGTGGCGACGGTGCCTTCTCCCAGCTGGCTATCCAGCGTGATGGCGCCGTTATGCAGTTCCATTATGTTCTTGGTGAGCGGTAAGCCGAGACCTGTTCCTTCATAATTTCGTGTCATTGAGCTTTCAATTTGCACGAACGGGGCAAAGACTTTTTCTATATTCTCCGGATCGATGCCAATGCCGGTATCCTTTATCCGAATAGCGAGGTTACCGGACGCCATTTCCTCGAAGCTGATCGCCACGGACCCGCCTTTGTGAGTAAACTTCACGGCATTGGAAAAGAGGTTGAGAAACACTTGCGCCAGTAGGCGCGGGTCGCCGATCATCTGATAGTCATGCGCTGGGACATCAAAGGCAAGACGCACGCCACGTTCCGCCGCATGATCGCGAATGATCCGCAGGGTGGAATTGACGATATCAACAACAGACACTTCCTCTTCTTGCAAGATCAGCTTGCCAGCCTCTGCTTTCGAAAGATCGAGAATGTCGTTGATAATGCTCAAAAGATGCTGCCCACTGATGTTAATGTCCTTGGAGTATTCCTTGTATTGCTCCTTGCCAAGTGGACCGAACATCTCTTTTTCAAGAATTTCGGAAAACCCGATAATCGCGTTAAGCGGTGTCCGTAATTCATGAGACATGATGGCCAGAAACTCGGATTTCGAATGGTTAGCGGCTTGCGCTTTTTCGGCAAGCACATCACTTTTCACCCGCTCATCATCGAGCATCTGCATATTGATAAAGTCTTTCCGCCGCGCAAGTTCCTGGATATACCTTGCGAAAATGCTCATCGCTGCGGCGCATACGAGGAAAAAACCGGTTTCAAGCAAGTCCAGAAACGGAAGCGGATTAATGACCAACGTCACCAAAAAATAAAGGAACAGCAATATTATCGTTACCGCCAACGCATAAAGGAAGCGAACCGGTGGAACACAGCAACTGTAAATGAAAACCGGCACCAGCCCGGCAAAGTATATGGACCCGCCAACCGGATCCGCGAGGGCGATCATTGCAATAACGCCCGACCCACTTGCAAGAACGCAGACGGCGGAAATCGATTGCGCATAAGGTTTGGTCGATACCCAAAATGTGGAAACAGCGGCAAGAATAAAAATTGGGCAGATTATAAGGAACCGTATTGCCCAAGCCTGATAATGCACCTCAGGGATAGCATAGGCATCGAGAATGGCAAAAGCAGCGTAAATAAGAACTGCGCCAGTAAGCGAAAGCCTGATTACAGGCAATGCTTTCTCTAGTTCGAGCGCATTGTGGAGCGCCTCCACTTCCTTATCTTTAAAGTGAAGAGAAAATATATCAATTTTGAACTTGCCTTCGCCAAAATGCTTAGCAATACGCCCAAAGGACATCATCTATATTTTCTAACCTATTCTTTTATGGGGTAATTTTTCTTTCACCCGATACACTTTTCCACTACAAAAACATAGAATATAAAGGTTAATGAGTTGTTAAATGACCAACTTTTGCTCATATTTTAACAATTCGAAATGAATGGAATGCCCGGGGTTTGCTAGCGCTTGATGAAGGCGCGGTACAGAATTTTCGGGGTAGCCAGCTTGGTCGGCTTATCAACGAAATGCATAACCCTGTAAAACTGATTTGCGACATCCGGATCGTTCGCAGACATGATCTTGTCTTTAAACCAGCGGGTAATTGCGAAATTTCCGGGTCTTTCACCCTTCGTGCCGGGATATTTGAAGTCCTCGCCAACCGCCATTCCCCAGGAGACATCGAGTATCTTGGCAATCTCTTTAAAAAACCGGCCTGCCAGATTTTCGAGGTCCGACCTGCCATCAGAGACCTCTTCTTGCAAGAGCCTCTGCAGAGCTTGCGCTTCCAAAGCAGCCGCCGCAATTCCCTGACCAAAGAACGGATTAGCCCTGCATACCGCATCGCCCATCACAAGCAAACCCTTTGGGAACAACCTAAGTTCTTCGAAATGCCGACGCACAGCTTTCTTGAATTTGAATGAATGCAAGTCGCCGATAAGGTTCGCTTGTGATACTGCGTCAAACACATCCGGCTCCGGCAGTGATTTCAAAAACGCCAGAAATCCCTCGATATCCGTTGGCGGATAGTCTCCGCAATATCCAGCGGCGGTCACCATCAATTTTTTTTCCTCAACGGGAACAAACGCACCGCCACGGGTGCCTTCAGGTGCTTTCGGGTAGATGAGAATGCTTTTCCATTTCTCCTGCCAATTCACGGGCATTTCAAAGAATCCGCTTGAATAGGCGAAGTCCGGCTCAACAATACTCTCCCTTGGTGTTGGAAAATTAAAGGCAGAAAGTTGCTTCAACAGATCCGTGCCTGCACCTGAAGCATCGAGTATCAAATCAGCCTTCTGCTCACTCTCTTCGCCGGTCTCTATATCCCGCAAGGCCAAAGACTCTACTCTTTCCCCGTTTGGGCTGAGGCCATATCTTACGCCCCGCCATCCATACTTGATGTCAATATTTTCAATGCGCGATACATGTGACCGTAATACATGCTCCAACATCGGCCGGGATTGAAAGAAGGTGGTTATCCCGCCTTCAAAGGGCGGCAACCAATTGCCCGCCAGATGCCAACGAACATCCTTGCCGAGCACCGCGTTCGTCGCCCCTTCTCGGAGCAGTTCACCCGTTATGCCTGGAAACAGATCCGTCAACACTTGTTCTCCGGCTTTCAGCAGGACATGGATATGATGCCCTTGAGGAACGCCCTTACGGGGCTTAGGTTCTTTTGGTTCAGTGTCCCTTTCAATTATTGTGACCTGTTTGAAATAATCTGACAGAACGCGGCCAGCCAATAGCCCAGCAAAGCCACTACCAATAACAATTGCCCTATTCCCAAGTTCCCGATGCGGCATAAGATATTTCTAACTCCTTCATGAAAGCCAAGTGCTTTTTTCAAATTCGTTGCTGGCGCCTCACTTTCAGTTAGGAAGCCGCCGTGCTTATAAATTTCCTTCGGAATAACTTTTCGGGCAATAAAAAAGAGGCCAAATAGGCCTCTTTTGAACGAGATATGGTAGTCTCGATTAATTCATCGCATCCAGGAGTTGCTGCAAGTGATCTTTGTTTTCCGCCGCGCGGCGGCGGGCCTCATCATCCTTCGCATCCTCTTCGTCCTCCTTGGCATTCTGGATACGCTGCTCCAGATCACCGCGGTCGAGATCCGCTACATAGATGGCTTCTTCCGCAAGAACCGTCAGTTTGTCATTGGATACTTCCGCAAATCCGCCATTGACGAAAATACGATCCTTTTCCTTATCCCCCTCATAGATGCTTATCACACCGGGGCGCAGGGAAGAGGTGATCGGTGAATGACCAGCCAGAACGCCGAAATCTCCTTCAGCGCCAGGCAGTACAACCATTTCAAACTCATCCGAAAGCAGCTGCTTCTCGGGCGATACCAGATCCATGGTGATCATATCGGCCATCTCAATACTCCTTCAGGCGGCGATGATTAAGCAGCTTCCGCCGCCAGTTTCTTCGCCTTCTCAAGCACTTCTTCGATACCACCGCACATGTAGAAGGCGGCCTCGGGAAGTTCGTCATACTCACCGGCGACGATTTTCTCGAATGCATCGAGCGTATCTTCAAGTTTCACGAATTTACCGGGTGTCCCAGTAAAGACTTCAGCCACATGGAACGGCTGACTGAGGAAACGCTGGATTTTACGGGCGCGGGCAACGATAAGCTTATCTTCTTCAGACAACTCATCCATACCCAGAATGGCGATAATATCCTGCAGTGACTTATAGGTTTGCAGCGTTTCCTGTACTTCACGTGCAATCTCATAATGCCGGTCACCAACAACCGCCGGGTCAAGCATACGGGAAGTAGAGTCGAGCGGGTCCACAGCCGGATAAATACCAAGTTCCGCGATCTGACGGGACAGAACGGTTGTCGCGTCCAGATGGGCGAAGGAGGTAGCCGGCGCCGGGTCGGTCAAGTCGTCGGCCGGAACGTAAATGGCCTGCACCGAGGTGATCGAGCCTTTGTTGGTTGAGGTAATACGTTCCTGCAACGCGCCCATGTCGGTCGCCAGCGTTGGCTGATAACCCACAGCAGAAGGAATACGACCGAGCAGCGCGGACACTTCAGAACCAGCCTGAGTGAAGCGGAAGATGTTGTCGATAAAGAACAGCACGTCCTGGCCTTCGACGTCACGGAAATATTCCGCCTGTGTCAGACCGGACAGAGCAACACGCATACGCGCCCCAGGAGGTTCATTCATCTGACCGTAAACAAGCGCCACTTTCGATTTGTCGCCTTCAAGGTCGATAATGCCACCTTCAATCATTTCATAGTAAAGGTCGTTACCTTCACGGGTACGTTCACCCACACCGGCGAATACCGAATACCCGCCATGACCCATGGCAACGTTGTTAATCAGTTCCATAATAAGAACCGTCTTGCCCACACCGGCACCACCGAAGAGGCCAATCTTACCGCCCTTGGCGTAAGGCGCGAGAAGGTCAACAACCTTAATACCGGTGACGAGAATTTCGGCTTCCGTCGACTGATCGGCAAAGTCAGGAGCTGGTGCATGGATCGGTGCCGATTTATCGGTCTTGACCGGTCCGCGCTCATCCACCGCTTCACCCACAACATTCATGATGCGCCCCAGCGTTTCTGGCCCGACCGGCATGCGGATGTCATCACCCGTATCCGTCACGTCCTGACCACGAACCCGCCCTTCGGTCGCGTCCATGGCGATCGTACGCACAGTATTTTCGCCAAGATGCTGAGCTACTTCCAGCACCAGCCTCTGGCCATTATTTTCACAATGCAGAGCGTTCAAGATTTTGGGCAGATCCCCATCAAATTGTACG
>CALEMG010000415.1 GCA_937910835.1 uncultured Alphaproteobacteria bacterium
GCTATCTGGGTAATCTACCGGGTGGACGCGCCGCGACGGTAGAAGAAGTGGCCAATGTGGTGACGTTCATGGCCTCTGACCGGGCTAGTTTCATGAGCGGCTCCGTCATCAATGTTGATGGCGGCCATGGCGGAAATATGGGCAGCTTCTCCTGACAACTGCGTCCGCCGAAATTACGGGGATCGATATCGTCCGGGGCACTCCCCGTATATTTAGGCTTAGGCGGCTGCACCGTTACGGAGCAATTTTCCGGGCAGCGCAGCAGTCTCGGGGATCGAGTTCTGGTTTTCCTCTAGCAGTACCTGTCCGTTTACGATAACGACTTTTATGCCGTCTGCGGGGGAAATCAGCCGATCCGCGCCGGTTGGCAGGTCATAGACACGCTCCAACTCGCCAGCTGAGATAGTGGCCGGATCGAAGATCACCACATCGGCCATGCCGCCCTCCGCGAGGAGCCCGCGATCTTTAATGCCGATCTGGTCCGCTGGCTTTTGGGGCAGCATATGGTTGGCCTGCTCCAGGCGGAGCGTTCCTTTGTCACGTACCCAATGCCCCAGAAGATGGGTTGAATAGCAGGCATCGCAAAGCTGGCTTGCATGGGCTCCAGCATCAGAAAGACCGAGGATCATGTTATCGTCTTGCAATAGTTCGGCGACTTCTTCCTCGTCATAATTGGTGATGGCGAAGCGGAAGCGGGCGGCAAAATCTGTATCAAGCGACAGATCCAGTACAAAATCGACCGGATCCTTGCCGACACTTTCGGCGATCTCACGTAACGGGCGCTCTTCCCATTCTGGGTTGTCTGGCGCCATGGAGACCACAGTTCGGTCGATCCAGCCAGCGAGTGCATTGCGTGCGCCGGCTGCCGTATCCTCGCGGAACTGATTGCGGAACTCGGGATCGCGATAGATCGCCTTGCGGCCTTCACGGTCAGCTTCCATAATCTGTTTAAAGAGCGGGCGCATCTCGAAAGGGAAGGGTTCGTTAAACTCGAAATCGAAATTGATCGGGCGGCAGGCGACCTGCGGATGAATTTTCACTCCGTCGGCCCGAAGCTTGCGTGTCGTTTCCTGATGCCGGCGATGTGAACCGGGGCCGGACATGCCGGACAGGAGCGCAGTCCAGGTAATCGGAATATCATGCTTCTGAGAGAGAAGGGCAAGCTGGTCATGGAACAGCGTCGGACCGACCGTTGCCTGTATAATTTTTGCGCCGCCTAGGCGCGCCGCAGCCACGAGGCTATCTATCTCGATCATATCGGCAAGACGGCTCGGCACCGGTTTGCCGCCATAGCCATGGTGTGTTGTCGCCTGGGAGGTAGAAAAACCAATTGCGCCTGCCTCCATTGCCTCGCGGACGATATCGGCCATACTGGATACTTCCGCATCGTCCGCGGTGCGCTCTACCGCATCTGAGCCCATGACATAGGTCCGGATTGGGGTATGCCCGGCGAAAACCGCAAGATTGATGGCGCTGCCCCGGGCTTCAATCGCATCCATATATTCAGCAAAGCTCTCAAACGGCCAGTCACTCCCGAGACCTTCAGCAAGGGCATCAAAAGACATCCCCTCAACCTTTTCCAGGGTCTGCATAATGCGGGTGCGATGTTCTGGTCGTGTCGGTGCGACGCCAAAGCCGCAATTGCCGATCACTGCCGTGGTCACGCCATGCCAAGGGGAGATGGAGAGCATCCGATCCCAGATAACCTGGGCATCGTAATGGGTGTGGATATCGACGAACCCGGGGGAGATAACAAGTCCGGTGGCGTCAATTTCGCGGGCGGCGTCCCCGTCAACCTCGCCGACAGAGACAATTTTGCCGTCCTTAATTCCGACATCACCGATATAGCCGGGCGTGCCCGTGCCGTCGATGATGGTTCCGTTCGTGATTTTCAGATCGAGTGACATCTTTTATCTCCCTATCGCAGCAGGGCGACTGATGCGCCCTTTACCGCTCCTTTGTTGCGCTTCCCGCAGCTTTTTTCCGTTATTATGTGGGCCGAGTTGTTAACCAGGGCCAGAGATCATCTGCCTCGAGTTCGAGGACATGTCCGCCAATCCTATCGGCCCAGTAGCTGTCAGAGCCGAATTCATCACGCCAGGACCACAGGCGCCGTGTGCGGAAGTGCAGATCATGCTCATAGGTGAAGCCGATTGCGCCATGGATCTGATGAGCATGGGACGTGACAACGCCAGCCGCCTCGCTGATCCGTGTCTTGGCGGCAGCAATTTCGAAGGTGCTGTCAATATCTCCATCTTCCGCCAAGTCGGCGGCCTGAAACGCCCCGAGAGCCGCCGCACCGGACGCTGCCGCATGTCCCGCCATCTCCGCCATGTTCTGTTGGATTGCCTGAAACTTGCCGAGCGGTCGTCCGAACTGGACCCGGTCATTGGCATACTGAACACTTGCCTCCAGTATCCATTCGATGGCGCCTGCCATCTGAGATGCGCGCATCATCGCCCCAAGTGCGAAGACGGATTGCGCATCTATTCCTGACGGAAGTTTGCCGTTTTCAACGGGAGAAGCGTTTTCGAAATTAATCGTATCACGCGGCTCTGCGGCGATGTTCTGGTTCTCGGTGAGCGCATAGTCGCCCGCCTTGACGAGGGCAATGCCGTCATCAGTAATCACGGCGACATGATCGGCTTTGCGGCCCCAGGGAACCCGCGTTGCCGTTCCCGTGACCTTGCCATCCTTCAGTTGGATCGCTTCACCGTCACGGACGGGGGCAAAGGCAGTGATACCGTCGGGAGGGTTTATGCCTGCGCTTGCGAGGAGATAATTTGCGAGAATTTGCTCCACAATGGGAAGAGGGACCGCATGGCGACCGACGGCGCGGGCGATGACTTCCGCATCGGCGAACTGGCCACTTACACCGCCCATGTCTTCTGGGACAAGGACGTGCAAAAGGCCGTTTTCGGTGATGGCCTGCAATAATTCATCCGGGAAGACGGCAGCTTCCGCCTGTTCTCTCGAATTCTTTGTGACCTGATCGGAGAAGAGTTTCTCGACCGTATCGGCCATGATTTGACGGAGTTCATTCATCGTAAGCCGAGCCCCCGTGCAATAATGCCTCGTAAAATCTCTCGGGTACCACCTCGCAGGGAGAAGGAAACGGCGGCCTGTGTAATATAGGCGCGAACCTGTTCAAAGTCGCTGGCAGCGGTCATGCTGGCCTCAGTTCTGGCAAAACGATGCGCAATTTCCGGCATATCCTGTTCATAGATTGCGCCAAGGTCCTTGACGACGGAAGCCTCCAGTGCCGGATTTGAATGGGATTCGAGCTTTCCGGCAACGGAGATTGACATCCGGCGAAGTGTCGCAAGATGGGCAATCAGGCGGCCGATCTGTTCTTGCGCCCTTTTACTGGGATCTAGCTTTGCATCGCGGATCAGCTCGATCAATAGCTGAATGGAGGACATATAGCGTTCCGGCCCGGATCGCTCAAATGCGAGCTCGGCCGTGACCTGTTGCCAGCCGTCTCCCTCAGCACCTATGCGGTCTTCCTCGGGCACGAAGAAATCCTCAAACACAACCATATTGAAATGATTCTCGCCCGCGAGATTCTTGATTGGGTCGATAGTGAGGCCCTTGGTCTGTTTCAGGTTAATCAGGAACTGGCTCATGCCGGCATGACGGTTTTCTGAAGGCGGGGTTGTCCGGACGAGGGCGATCATCCAGTCGCAATGATGCGCGCCGGTTGTCCAAACTTTGGTACCGTTGATCAGATAGCCGCCGTCAACTTTGTCCGCCTTGGTGCGGATAGAGGCAAGATCGGAGCCGCTATCCGGCTCGCTCATGCCGATGCAGAAGAAGGATTCCCCCTTGATAATACCGGGGAGAATGCGGTGACATTGCTCCTCGGTTCCGAACCGCAAGAGGGTGGGACCGCTTTGACGGTCGGCAATCCAGTGACTGCCTACCGGTGCCCCATAGGCGAGAAGTTCTTCCAGAAGGGCATAGCGCTCAAAAAAGGAGCGTTCCGCGCCGCCGTATTTCTTTGGCCAGGTCAGTCCAATCCATCCTTTCTCACCCATTTTGAGCGAGAAGTCAGGATCGAGACCGGCCCAAGAACGGGATCGCATGACGGCCGGATAATCGGCCAGTTCCTTGCTCAGGAACTCCCGCACTTCCAGTCGTAACGCTTCCGCTTCCGGCGGCAGGCTGTACGGGTCGAAATTAAAATACTGCATAGGAAATCTGTGCCCTTTTTTCGATAGCCTTCATTCACTTGGCTACGTTCTTGTTCTTTGTCCGCCTATTGTGGTCATATTTACTGGGAGTGGCAATGGCTATTCTGCCATGGCCAGCTCCGTTGATTGCGTTTTTTTCGGTTTTTTTAATAGCAGCAATAGAGGCGCCGATAAAATCATTACCCACATCATTAATGTAAAATCGTTGAGAAAGGCAATGGTGGCAGCCTGCCGCGTTACCTCGTTATCCAGTGTCAAGAGGCCCGACGTTATATTCCAGTTCCAGGCATTGGGCAGGAAGGGGGCTTGCATCGCATCGTGAAAGGGGCTCATTTGATCGGCTAGACTGGCGTGATTGATCTGGGTGTTGCGGCTCAACATTGTGAACACGATTGAAATTCCGATACTGCTGCCGATGTTGCGCATCAGGCTGAACATGGCGGTGCCTTCGTTACGAAAATGTGCAGCGAGCGTCGAAAAGGTGAGAGTGCTTAAGGGTATAAAGATAAATCCAAGGCCGACACCTTGTATAATTCCCGTCCAAACAAGTGTCGTAACGGATACTTCGGTGGTGAAGGCTGACATTTCCCACAGGGAGTAGGCGGTTAAGCTGATGCCGAAAAAGATTAGCAAGCGGTTATCTATTTTCCCGATCAAGCGACCGACGAACACCATTGCGACCATGGTGCCGATGCCGCGCGGCGCGAGAACATAACCAGTGATGAGAACGGGGAAGTCCATCAAATTCTGCAAGAATGGTGGCAAAAGAGCCATGGTGGCAAGCAGGATAATACCGACCATAAAGACCAGGAGGAGGCCGACGCTAAAATTACGATCCCTGAATAAGGCGGGTTCAATAAAGGGTATTTTCGCGGTGAACATATGCACGAGAAACATATAGAGGCAGAGCCCTGCGACGACGGCCTCGATAATGATTTCATTTGAGGCGAACCAGTCCTGCGATTCCCCGCGATCGAGCATCATCTGGAGCGCGCCAATGGCGAGGCTTAACAAGGCAAACCCGAAATAGTCAAAATTGCGGGCGCGCTCTTTTGCCGTCTCAGGGACAAAGGCGAGGATGCCCAGCAATGCAAGAATGCCGAAAGGCAGGTTAATAAAGAAAACCCAGCGCCAGTTATATGTTTCGGTTAGAAAACCGCCGAGAGTCGGGCCAAGGATCGGTCCGACCATGACGCCCATGCCCCACATGGCCATGGCAGAGCCGTGTTTCTCTGTCGGATATGTATCCAGCAGGACGGCCTGTGATAACGGAACCAGCCCGGCCCCGAAGGCGCCTTGCAGCAACCGAAAGAGCACAATCTCGTTCAACGTCGCCGCCGTACCGCACAGCATCGACGTAATGGTGAAGCCAGTCACCATGATAACGAACAATCGTTTGCGACCAAGTCGGGAGGCGAGAAAGCCCGTGGGCGGTGTCATGATCGCCGCCGCGACAATATAAGATGTCAGAACCCAGGAGATTTGGTCTTGTGTTGCCGACATGGTTCCCTGCATATGGGGCAGGGCGACATTGGCGATGGTCGTGTCCAGTGCCTGCATAATCGTTGCCAGCATGATGGAAACGGTGATCAGGCCACGTTCAAGAGGGGTGCTCGTAGCGGTCCCCTCGCTCATTTGCCGTGGGCTGCCTCCTCAGCCTTGGCGGTGGCCGGCAATTCACCAAGCCAACTAAGAGCGGTATGCACGATTTCGGGCATCGGTCGGCTCTGCTCTGTGTCGATCTCGACCATCGTACTCATGCCTGCGCGGAGCAGGGGATCATCGTCTTTCCAGATCACCTTTATCCGAACGGGAATTCGCTGCACCACCTTGACCCAGTTGCCGGTAGCATTCTGCGGCGGGATGACCGAAAATTCCGCCCCCGTGGCCTGGCTGAGGCTCTCGACGGCTCCCTGCCACTCCCGTTCGGGATAGGTATCCACATGGAGGATCACTTTCTGCCCCGGCATAACATGGGTGAGATCGGTTTCCTTGAAGTTGGCTACAACCCATATATCTCTGTCGGCGACCAGGCTCATGACCGGACTGCTGAACGCCCCGTTGCCGATGACCTGTTGGCCGATCTGCGGCGTATTACTGGCGATCCCGTCGAATGGCGCGCGCACGGTAGCCCGCTCCAGATCGAGTGCCGCGCGCTCCTTCGCCGCCATGGCTGAAAGATAAAGCGCGTGTTGTTCCAATGGAATATCCGGATTGCCACCGAGTTGTGCGCTGATTTCCGACAGCTCCTGCTTGATAACTAAAACCTGCTGCTGCGCGACATCGAGTTCGTGCCGTGTTGCGTCGAGCTTGCTGCGCGAGACTGCACTGCTGGCAATCAGCCTTGTCTGTCGGTCATGTTCTTTTTTGGCAAAGGCGATATTGGTGCGCGCCAGGGCGAGTTCCCCCAGTTTTTGCCGGTAAGTGGCCTTGAGGCTGGCGACTTTGTCTCTGGCATTGGCGAGCCCGGCCTCGGCTTCTGACATCGCAATGCGATAGCGCCGGTCGTCGATCTTAAACAGGATATCGCCTTTGGCGACGCGCTGGTTCTCCTTTACCGGAACGGCGGATACCAGCCCCGAAACCTCGGCGGCAATCATCACCTTATCCGCTTTCACATAGGCATTGTCCGTGTCGACAAACCTGCCGCCGGTGTAATAGGTATATCCGCCCGCCAGTATCACAATAAGCGGCCCCAGCAGGAGAAGAAAATTTCGCAACCAGCGGCGTCGGCGTCCTGATGTCTTTGGGGACGAGGGTGCGACGCTTAAGATGGCCGACGCGTCCTGATTTTGCTGCTCGGATTGAGTTGGATCTTCAGTGAGATCAGGCGCGCTTTGTGACATTATCGTTTCTTTCGGCTTTCTCGGCATCTTCGTCGCACAGGTAACCTTCGGCGGACAGCAGACTTTGCTTGATCTGTAGAAGTGACTTGATCAGGGCATCACTTGCTTTCTCAGAGAGATCAGCCAGAGCATCTTCATGTGTTTTCGTCGCCAGCTCCCACATTTGTTCCAGAAGAGGTTGTGCCTGGGACGTCAGGTAAAGCCGTATCGCTCGCCTGTCATCCGGATCAGGCCGCCGCGTGACAAGCCCTGCTTCCTCCAGCCGATCGATGAGGCGAGCCAGTGTAATTGGTTGAATCTCGAGCGATTCAGCCAGTGTAACCTGCTTAACTCCTTCCTGGCGCGAGAGAAAGGCCAACGCACGCCACTGGGCGAGGGAGAGACCTAGTCCTTGCGCCCGTCGATTGTAGTTTCGGCGCATCAATCGGGACACGTCATTGACCAGAAAGCCGAGGCTTTCCTCAGGGAGTTTCATATACCGCCTCCTTTTACTGGGGTCTCTATATAATAAGTAAAGTATATTAAAATTCAATAGGGATGGCGCACAACAAGAAAAGCCCGCAGCGAACATCTATCGATACGGGTAATTAATGTTAAAAATTAGCGAGATAGGAGTGGATATTGCCTTGCTAGTTGAGGCAGCCGAGCAACCGAGCCTTTTGCCGGACAAGGGCGGCAACCGTATCGATTGTTGGTGTTTCATGGCCGGTGATGGCGCCGAGTTCCTGCACTGCGGTCACGAGGGCGTCAATTTCCATCGGTCGACGGCTTTCCATATCCACCAGCATGGATGTTTTGTGTGGGCCGACCTTTGAAGATCCTTCAATGCGCTTGTCAACGTCAATAGGATATTTAACGCCGAGAGCTTCTCCGATGGCCTGCGCCTCCAGCATCATCCGTCGTGCTATGGCACGCGTATCCGGATCTCCTGTTATCTTGTCCAGCGTCTCGCCTGTAAGCGCCGAGATAGGGTTAAAGCTGAGATTGCCCCAGAGCTTGACCCAGATATCGGATCGGATATCGGTGCGTACGGGCGCCTTTAAACCGGCCCCAATCAACAGCTTGGAGAGGGTCGTGACGCGCTCGGTTCGCTCCCCTGTCGGTTCTCCCACCGGGAAGCGAT
>CALEMG010000416.1 GCA_937910835.1 uncultured Alphaproteobacteria bacterium
TTCCTGCGTCCGGTCACGGTCGGCTACATGTACATGCTGAAGCTCAACCACCTCGTCGACGACAAAATGCACGCACGTTCGACGGGTCCGTACAGCCTCGTCACCCAGCAGCCGCTGGGCGGTAAGGCGCAGTTCGGCGGTCAGCGCTTCGGTGAGATGGAAGTCTGGGCCCTGCAGGCCTATGGCGCCGCCTACACCCTGCAGGAAATGCTGACCGTCAAGTCGGACGACGTGGCAGGCCGGACGAAAGTCTATGAAGCTATTGTCCGTGGTGACGATACGTTTGAGGCCGGTATTCCGGAAAGCTTCAACGTTCTGGTCAAGGAAATGCGATCCTTGTGCCTGAATGTCGAACTTTCGCAGATTGGTTACTGATTGAGTTGGTCCCGGGCCATTCCGGGACCAATTGATACGTTGGTCGCAGACAGTTATTTTTTTAAGGCTGCTTTATCGAGCGCCTCCCGGGGACCCCGGGGTTTAAAAGGAGAGATGGTCCATGAATGAGTTGATGAACCTTTTTGGTCAGCCACAGGGCACTCAGGCTTTTGATGAAATCCGAATTTCTATCGCCTCGCCGGAACGGATCCGGTCTTGGTCGTTCGGTGAAATCAAGAAGCCCGAAACCATCAATTACCGAACTTTCAAGCCGGAAAAGGACGGTCTTTTCTGCGCGCGGATCTTTGGCCCGATTAAGGATTATGAATGCCTGTGCGGTAAGTACAAGCGGATGAAATATCGCGGGATTACCTGCGAGAAATGTGGCGTTGAGGTGACCTTGTCGAAGGTGCGCCGCGAACGTATGGCGCATATCGAGCTTGCCTCACCGGTTGCGCATATCTGGTTCCTGAAATCGCTTCCGTCCCGTATCGGCCTTTTGCTTGATATGACGTTGAAGGATCTGGAGCGGATTCTCTATTTCGAAAACTATGTGGTTGTCGAGCCGGGTTTGTCGCCGCTTAAGCAGTTCCAACTGTTGAGTGAAGAAGAATTTCTCGACGCACAGGATGAATATGGTGAGGACGCTTTCACCGCCAGTATCGGCGCAGAAGCGATACGCGATATTCTTTCTTCTCTTGATCTGGAAACGATCCGCGACGAAATCCGCGAGGAAATGGCGACGACAACGTCCGAAGCCAAGCCGCGCAAGCTCGCGAAACGTTTGAAGATCATTGAAGCCTTCATGGAATCGGGGAACCGTCCAGAATGGATGATCCTACAGGTCATTCCGGTCATTCCGCCGGAGCTGCGCCCGCTGGTCCCACTCGATGGTGGCCGGTTCGCTACGTCTGACCTAAACGATCTCTATCGCCGGGTGATCAACCGGAACAACCGCCTGAAACGGCTGATCGAGTTGCGCGCGCCGGATATTATTGTCCGGAACGAAAAGCGTATGCTTCAGGAATCCGTTGATGCGCTCTTTGATAACGGCCGTCGCGGTCGGGTGATCACAGGTGCGAACAAGCGTCCGTTGAAATCACTCTCTGACATGCTGAAAGGCAAGCAGGGCCGCTTCCGTCAGAACCTGCTCGGTAAGCGCGTTGACTATTCTGGTCGTTCCGTGATTGTGGTGGGGCCGGAGTTGAAACTCCATCAATGCGGCTTGCCAAAGAAGATGGCGCTTGAGCTGTTCAAACCGTTTATCTATGCCAAACTTGAACTCAAGGGTATGGCGGCAACCGTCAAAATGGCGAAGAAGCTGGTCGAGAAGGAGCGCCCGGAAGTCTGGGATATCCTTGAAGAGGTTATTCGCGAACA
The DNA here is from genome assembly GCA_937910835.1 of uncultured Alphaproteobacteria bacterium. Lineage (GTDB taxonomy): Bacteria > Pseudomonadota > Alphaproteobacteria > Sneathiellales > Sneathiellaceae > Sneathiella. Next base: position 1,756 of record CALEMG010000416.1, read on the forward strand.
TCCGGTTCTTCTGAACCGTGCGCCGACGCTTCACCGTCTTGGTATTCAGGCGTTTGAGCCGGTCCTCATCGAGGGTAAGGCGATCCAGCTTCATCCGCTCGTCTGTACGGCTTTTAACGCCGACTTTGACGGTGACCAGATGGCTGTTCATGTGCCGCTCTCTTTGGAAGCGCAGCTTGAGGCCCGTGTCCTCATGATGTCGACCAATAACATCCTGAGCCCGGCGAGCGGCAAGCCGATCATCGTACCGAGCCAGGACATTGTTCTTGGTATCTATTACCTGACAATGGACATTGCCAATGATCCGGGTGAGGGGATGGTTATTGCCGATGTGGCGGAAGCCCAGCACGCGATCGACAACAAAATCCTGACCCTGCACAGCAAGATCAAGACGCGTATCACGGTCGTGCAGGAAGACGGTACGCGAGTTCGCAAAGTCGTGGATACGACCCCGGGCCGGATGCTTATCGAGGAAATCTTGCCTAAAAACGCGAAAATCAGCTTCGATCTGATCAACCGCCTGCTGACCAAGAAGGAAATCACTCAGGTGATTGACGAGGTTTATCGTCATTGCGGTCAGAAAGAGACTGTGATCTTTGCCGACCGTCTGATGGGTCTCGGTTTTGCGCACGCCTGCCGCGCGGGTATTTCCTTTGGTAAGGATGACATGCGTATTCCAGTATCGAAGGAAGCGCTTGTTGAGGACACCCGTAAACTTGCCGAGGAGTATGAGCGGCAGTATTACGACGGCCTGATCACCCAGGGTGAGAAGTACAATAAAGTCATCGATGCCTGGTCACAATGTACGGATCGTGTCGCCGACGAGATGATGAAAGTCATTGAAGCGGTGGAAATGGACGAGAACGATCGTCAGATTGGTATTAACTCTATCTTTATGATGGCCAACTCCGGCGCCCGTGGTTCGGCAGCTCAGATGAAACAGCTTGCCGGTATGCGCGGTCTGCTGGCCAAGCCGTCCGGTGAAATTATCGCGACGCCGATCATCTCCAATTTTAAGGAGGGGTTGAGCGTTCTTGAATACTTCAACTCCACTCATGGCGCCCGTAAGGGTCTGGCGGATACTGCGCTTAAAACCGCGAACTCCGGTTACTTGACTCGCCGGTTGGTGGACGTGGCACAGGACTGTGTCGTGATCGAGAGAGATTGCGGTACTGAGAATGGTGTGACGGTTCGTGAAGTGGTGGAAGGCAGCGATATTATCGCGACGTTGAGCGATCGTCTGCTCGGACGGACGGCGGCGGTTGACGTTGTCAACCCGTCAACCGGTGAAGTGATTGTTCCCGGCGGCGAAATGTTCGACGAGGCGAGCTCGCTTCTTGCTGAAACCTCCGGGGTGGAGCAGGTCTTGATCCGCTCGGTTCTCACTTGTGAGACCAAGGGTGGTATCTGCGGTAGCTGTTATGGCCGAGATCTCGCGCGCGGAACACCCGTTAATATTGGTGAGGCTGTAGGCGTTATTGCCGCTCAGTCAATTGGTGAACCGGGTACGCAGCTGACCATGCGAACGTTCCATATTGGTGGTACGGCACAGGTGGCGGAAATCTCATCCATCGAGGCGTCCCATGAAGGCACCATCAAGATTGAAAACCGGAATGTTGTTGTGAACAGCAGCGGTAACCCGATTGTTATGGGCCGGAATTCGGAATTGGTGCTGGTCGATGATAACAATCGTGAAAGAGCACGTCATCGGATCGCTTATGGTACGCGATTGATGGTTGACGAAGGCGCAAAAGTCAACAAGGGCGACAAGCTTGCACAGTGGGATCCGTTCACCACACCTGTGATCACGGAACTTGAAGGTAAGGTTAGCTATAAAGATCTTGTCTCCGGTGTTTCCATGGCCGAGCAAGTTGATGAGGCAACCGGCATTGCCCGGAAAATCGTTGTCGACTGGAAGTCCCAGCCAAAAGGCAGTGATCTTCGCCCTCGTATCACACTGCGTGGTGACGATGGGGAGCTTCTTACTCTTCCGAGTGGGCATGAAGCCCGTTACTTCCTTCCGGTGGATGCTATTCTGTCAGTTGAAGATGGCGCGGATGTTCAGGCCGGTGACGTTCTGGCCCGTATCCCGCGTGAAGGCTCCAAGACGAAAGATATTACGGGTGGTCTGCCACGGGTGGCCGAGCTTTTCGAAGCCCGTCGTCCGAAGGACCATGCGATTATCGCCGAGGCGGATGGCTTTGTCGAATTCGGCAAAGACTACAAATCGAAACGTCGTGTGTCGATCCGGCCAGAAGAAGAGGGCGCGGAACCGGTTGAGTATCTCATTCCCAAGGGCAAACATCTTGCGGTCAATGAGGGCGACTATGTTCGGGTTGGCGATTACCTCCTCGATGGCAATCCTGCTCCGCATGACATTCTGAAGGTTCTGGGCGTTGAGGCGCTTGCAAACTTCCTGATCAATGAAATTCAGGACGTTTACCGTCTGCAGGGCGTGAAGATCAACGATAAGCATATCGAAGTGATCTGCCGGCAGATGCTGCAGAAGATCGAGATCGAGAAGCAGGGCGAGAGTTCCTTCCTGATCGGTGAGCATATCGACCGTGAAGAATTTGAAGGGCAGAATGAGAAGCTGATTGAAGCCGGTAAAGCGCCGGCGGAAGGCAGCCCGATCCTGCTCGGGATCACGAAAGCCAGCCTGCAGACGAACTCCTTCATCTCGGCCGCGTCCTTCCAGGAAACGACCCGGGTACTGACGGAAGCTTCCGTAGCCGGCAAGAAGGATACGCTGATGGGCCTCAAAGAGAACGTCATCGTTGGTCGTCTGATCCCGGCAGGTACGGGCGCCCAGATGAACCGCCTGAAAATGGTAGCGGCAAAGCGCGACAAGGAAATCGAGGACAATGCCAAAGCGGCGGCCGATGTGCTAGAGCCAGCAGGATCCGAGGAAACTTCTGCGGCGGAATGATTTCTGGAGAATCGGCCTCCTCCACGTGGTGAGTCACTGTAGGAAGGGCGGAAAATAAGGAAGCGGCGCCTCTCATTGGGCGCCGTTTCCGGTTAACCCGATGCATATTTGCCTCTCCATGGGGTGAAAGCCGATTCCGGATCATGAAATCGCCGCATTTCTCTCCAAATAGAGGGCGAGGGATGGCCCAAATTAGCGGCATTCAGAGATTAACAAAAATGCAATCTTTTCTGCTTGACTGCTTAGGGCCTCCCCCATATATTGCGCGCTCCTGACAACAGTCGTGTACTAATATTTCCGTGTGTCGTCAGGATTTTGAAAAAAACACACGTGTTAAGTCTCTTCGGGTGGACGCAAAAAACCTGACCGCGAGCAGAGCCGCAGCTGCGCGCGGCTGTTCTGTTTGCGGCAACGCATGATAGGAAGAAGAATGCCTACTATTAATCAGCTGATTAGAAACCCTCGCAAAGCGCCGGTTTCGCGCAATAATGTGCCCGCCATGGAGGCGTGCCCGCAGAAACGTGGTGTTTGCACGCGAGTTTATACGACGACTCCGAAGAAGCCGAACTCTGCTTTGCGTAAAGTCGCCCGTGTGCGTCTGACCAATGGTTTTGAGGTGACGAGCTATATTCCGGGTGAGGGCCATAACCTTCAGGAGCATTCAGTTGTCCTGATCCGTGGTGGTCGTGTGAAGGACTTGCCGGGTGTTCGTTATCATATCATTCGTGGTGTGCTGGATACGCAAGGTATTGCGGATCGCCGTCAGCGTCGCTCCAAATATGGCGCGAAGAAGCCGAAATAAGGAATTTGATATATGTCACGTCGTCACGCCGCTGAAAAACGCGAAGTTCTCCCTGACGCAAAATTTGGGGATGTTGTTCTGACCAAGTTCATGAACTCCCTCATGTTTGATGGGAAAAAATCTACCGCCGAAGGCATTGTCTACGGTGCTTTTGACGTTATTGAAAAAAAGACCGGTTCAAGCCCCGTGGAAGTTTTCCATGAAGCGCTTGACAAGGTGAAGCCTGATATCGAAGTGCGGTCCCGCCGTGTGGGTGGTGCTACGTATCAGGTGCCTGTCGAAGTCCGTTCGGAGCGTGGTCAGGCTCTTGCCATCCGTTGGTTGATCTCAAGCGCCCGCAAGCGCTCCGAGGTGACGATGGTGGATCGCCTCTCTGGGGAAATTCTTGATGCGTCGAATGAGCGCGGCGGTGCCGTCAAGAAACGCGAAGATACGCACAAAATGGCGGAAGCGAACCGCGCGTTCGCCCATTACCGCTGGTAACCGAATTTAATTACGCAAGCTTGATCTAGGATTTCAGACATGGCACGCACAACGCCCATCGAAAGATACCGCAATATTGGGATTATGGCCCATATCGACGCGGGCAAGACGACGACCACGGAACGCATTCTGTATTATACAGGTGTGTCTCACAAAATCGGTGAGGTGCATGATGGTGCGGCGACTATGGACTGGATGGAGCAGGAGCAGGAGCGCGGCATTACGATTACTTCCGCTGCAACGACTTGTTTCTGGAAAGATCATCGCATCAACATTATCGACACCCCCGGCCATGTGGATTTCACTATTGAAGTTGAGCGGTCCTTGCGAGTACTCGACGGTGCGGTTGCTGTGTTTGACGGTGTTGCCGGTGTTGAGCCGCAGTCTGAAACCGTATGGCGTCAGGCAGATAAATACCGCGTGCCGCGCATGTGTTTCGTCAACAAGATGGACCGTACTGGCGCTGACTTTTATCGTTGTGTTGAGATGTTCAAGACCCGTCTGGGCGCTAAGCCGCTTGTGCTGCAGCTTCCTATCGGCTCCGAGGCTGAGTTCGAGGGCGTGGTTGACCTGATTAAGATGAAAGAAATCGTCTGGACCGGTGAAGAGATGGGTGCGTCTTTCGAGTATCGCGACATTCGCCCCGAACTCGCCGATAAGGCAGCCGAATATCACGAAGCCATGGTCGAGACGGCTATTGAGACGGATGAGGCCGTTCTCGAAGCCTATCTTGAAGGTGAAGAGCCGAGTGAAGATACGTTGCTTGCTTGTATTCGTAAGGGCACTCTGGCAGCGACTTTCGTACCGGTCCTTACTGGTACGGCGTTTAAAAACAAGGGCGTTCAGCCGCTTCTGGATGCGGTGATCGAATTCATGCCATCCCCGACGGACATCGGCGGGACACACGGCATTGATGTCAAGTCCGAAGAAGATATCGAGCGTCTTCCGTCTGATGACCAACCTTTTGCGGGCTTGGCGTTTAAAGTGATGACTGACCCCTTTGTCGGGTCCCTGACCTTCGTTCGCGTCTATTCTGGTGTGCTTGAAGCGGGTACGCAGACGTTGAACTCTGTCAAGAACAGCCGGGAGCGTGTTGGCCGCATGCTGCAAATGCATGCGAACAGCCGGGAAGACGTGAAAGAGGCTCGCGCCGGTGACATCGTCGCCATTGCAGGCCTGAAAGACACGACGACGGGTGATACGCTTTGCGATTCATCTAAGCCGGTCATTCTGGAGCGGATGGAGTTTCCGGAACCCGTGATCGAGATTGCGGTTGAGCCGAAAACAAAAACCGACCAGGAAAAAATGGGCGTTGCCCTTAATCGTCTTGCAAAAGAGGATCCGTCTTTCCGGGTTTCTTCCGACATTGAAAGCGGTCAGACGATTATTAAGGGAATGGGTGAGTTGCATCTCGACATCATTGTCGATCGCATGAAGCGCGAATTTGGCGTTGAAGCTAATATCGGTGCGCCGCAGGTGGCGTATCGTGAAAGCATCACGCGCGAGGCAGAGCTTGATTACACCCATAAGAAGCAGTCCGGTGGTTCGGGTCAATTCGCCCGCATCAAGATTGTTGCTAAGCCGGGCGAGCCGGGCGCAGGTTTCACTTTTAGCGATACTATTACCGGTGGTTCGGTGCCGAAGGAGTATATTCCGGGTGTTGAAAAAGGTATTCGCGATATTGTCGAGACCGGTGTCCTTGCGGGCTTCCCGCTGATCGATGTGGACGTCACCCTTATTGACGGTGCCTACCATGACGTCGACAGCTCGGTCATGGCCTTTGAAATCGCGGGCCGGGCGGCAATGCGTGAAATTGCCCCGAAAGCTGGCCTTCGCCTACTTGAGCCGATGATGAAGGTCGAGATTGTGACGCCAGACGAGTATATCGGTGATGTGATGGGCGACCTGAACAGCCGCCGCGGTCAGGTGACCGGGACAGAACCGCGCGGTGTCGCGCAAGTCGTTAATGCCATGGTGCCACTTGCCAACTTGTTTGGCTATGTGAACAACCTGCGCTCCCAGACACAGGGTCGCGCAACCTTTTCCATGGTGTTTGACCATTATGAACCAGTGCCACAACACGTATCAGACGAAGTTCTGGCGAAGTTGGCGTAACGCAATAAGCTGAGGCAGCCGGAAATAACGGAGAGATAAAATGGCCAAAGAGAAATTTGATCGTAGTAAACCGCATGTAAATATTGGGACGAT
>CALEMG010000417.1 GCA_937910835.1 uncultured Alphaproteobacteria bacterium
TGCCGCGCGGCACATTCAATGTGCGGACCGGCCCGATCATGGCTTCTGCCGATACCGCAGTGATGAAAATAAGAGGTAAGGGCGGTCACGCGGCCTATCCACATTTGACCAATGATCCGATTGCGGCTGGAGTGCAGCTATACACTGCTCTTCAGACGATTGTGGCGCGCAATGTCGGTCCGGTCGAGAATGCCGTGGTCAGCGTCACCCAATTTCAGGCTGGCACCGGCATTAATATCATTCCGCAGGAAGCGACGCTGAGTGCGTCGATCCGGGCGATGACTGCTCAAATACGCGATCAAATAGAAGCTCGTGTTCGGGAAATCTGCGCTGGGGTGGCGACGACGCATGGCGTAGAGGTAGACCTCGATTATCAGCGGCGCTATCCAAGTGTGGTTAATCATGAGAAAGAAACGCAGATTGTTGCGCGCGCCGCGACCGAGATTGTGGGGCATGAAAATGTAAATATGGAAACGCCGATACGCATGGGCAGTGAGGATTTCGCTTTCATGCTGGAGGCGCGCCCCGGCTGTTACTTCTTTCTCGGCACCAATGATGAAACGCATTTTCAAGCGGTGCATCACCCTGAGTTTGATTTTAATGACGAGGTGCTATCGATTGGCGCCAGCATTTGGGCGCGGCTTGTGGAGCAACAGCTACCACGCGAGTAAGAACTTTTTTCAGATGAACTTAAAATAAGGAAAACAAAAAATGTCTGATGTACTTCTTGAAAATATTGAAGATGGGATTGCGACCCTGACCATGAACCGGCCGGAAGCACGTAATGCCTTCACGCGGGAAATGATGGATGGTTTGAGCGAGAAGCTTGCTCGTCTCGCGAAGGATAATTCAGTTCGTGCCGTTGTGCTGACTGGGGCTGGCGGCGCATTCTGTGCTGGCGGTGATGTGAAGGGGTTCGCCGCAAACGCGGGCGCGAAAGTCAATCTTGATGAGAAAATTCAGGACCTGCGGGAACGTATGGAAGTGAGCCGATTGCTTCATGAAATGCCGAAACCGACGTTGGCCGTCATTCCCGGTCCGGCTGCAGGGGCTGGCTTCTCTCTCGCCATGGCGTGCGATATGCGGATCGCGACGGATGATGCCAAGATCACGACAGCCTTTTCGAAGGTCGGTCTTTCCGGCGATTTCGGGGGTTCTTATTTCCTGACCAAGCTTCTCGGCGAGGCCAAGGCGAAGGAGCTTTATTTCACGGCGGATGTGGTGCTCTGCAAAGAGGCAGAGTCTATCGGCATGGTTAACAAATCAGTTCCGGCGGATGAGCTTCCTGCCGCCGCTGCCGCGATGGCAAAAAGACTTGCCAGTCTTCCGACCGTTGCGGTTGGCTATATGAAGAAGAATATCAATACGGCATCTGAAGGGACATTAAGTGAGGTGCTGGATTGGGAGGCGAACCAGATGATCCGATCTTTCGAGACGGAAGATCATCAAGGGGCTGCCGTTGCCTTCGTCGAAAAGCGCGCTCCGGAATTCAAGGGTCGCTGATCCAAGAGGGTGGAGCCTACCCCCACAATTCCCGCGATGGGGGATGCATGACATTCCCGTCGAACCGGATGCCATGCTCGCGATCTTTTTCAAGTAGCAGCGGACCATCCAGATCAACGAAGCGTGCATAGGATGAAAGATACATGGCGGGGGCCATGCTCAGGCTGGTCCCCAGCATGCAGCCGACCATAACGCCTAGGCCGAATTCCCTAGCCGCTTCGGCCAGCAGGAGGGCTTCCGTCAGACCGCCGGTTTTATCGATCTTGATGTTGATATAGTCATAAAGTTCAACGACATCATCAAGTGTGGCCGTGTCATGTGCGCTCTCATCGGCACAGATGGGAACCGGACGTTCCATCTCACTCAGAATCGAGTCTTTACCGGCTGGAAACGGTTGCTCAATCAGTTCGACGCCGAGGTCCGCCATCTTAGGGCTATATTCCCGCATCATGTCGGCGGTCCAGGCTTCATTCGCATCGACGATTAGGCGGGTTCGGGGGGCAGCATTGCGGACCGCCGCCACTCGCTCCAGATCACCCTCTCCCGCCAGCTTGAGCTTGAAGAGTGGGCGGTTGCTATGTTTCTTCGCCGCAAGTGCCATATTGTCTGGGCTATCGAGAGACAAGGTATAGGCGGTAATGGTCGGCCCCAGCGCGGGGATGCCCGCGATCTCAGCAATGCTCTTGCCGCTCTGCTTGGCTTCAATATCCCATAACGCACAATCGATGGCATTGCGCGCCGCGCCGGATGGCATGACTGTCAGCAAACTGTCCCTGGTCAACCCGTTGGCGATATAATCGCGAACGGAGGAAATCTGGCCGAGGACAGAGCGTATGCTCTCGTCATAGCGGGCGTAAGGAACGCATTCACCGCGACCTGTAACGCCATCCTCGGTAATTTCGACAACTATGACTTCCGCTGCGGTCTTGACCCCTCTGCTGATTCTGAAGCTACCGGCAATTGGCCAGCTTTCCGATCGAGCCGCGAGTTGCCGTTTTGTCATGTCAAATTATCGACAATTGGCGCCGTACCGTCCTTGAAAGGGTCCACAGTCGGAAGTCCCAATTGTTTTTCAACCTTTGCTAGATAGTCCAGCCGTTCAGAATCTTAAAGGCCGGAAGTATTGATTGCAACGCCAACAAAATCGGCGTTCTTGTTTGTCAGCCTTGACGTCGTGAGATTGAGGTCC
>CALEMG010000418.1 GCA_937910835.1 uncultured Alphaproteobacteria bacterium
AGGTGTTTTTGCTTTTTCATGGCTCATCAGGTTATATCGCTTGAGCCACCAGAATAGCGGGCCGTGCTAGTCGATTCCGTCGGGGTTTTTGGCAATTTCATCGGCGCCAATTCGGGTCAGCTCTATGCTTTCAAGAAGTGTACGAGGTGTTTCAATTTCTTTGAGCACGGCACGGCGCGCAAACTCCCGAAGGGGGGAGACATCTGCTTCATTCGTTGCAATGCCAGCTTTTTGTCCTGCGGGCAGGGGTATATTCTGCATGATCTGCACATCGGCCGCTTTGAGATAAGCCTTCTCATAGCCTTCCTTGTTGGAGCGTCGCTTGAGAATATCCTTGAAAAGCGGATCAGAGGATACATTCACGTCTTTTTCTAGCTGGATACGAGCGACAGGCATGTTTCCGATTTCGAGGCTATCTCCCGCAGGCTCACCGTCCGGGAACAGTGTGATTTGAGTGCGGTAGCCTTTTTCCCGTGCCGCAATATCGAGAAGTTCCAGAAAAGTGCCATGACCGATCAGGATTTGTCGCCCGAAAGGATCTGTATGCGAAAGCAATCTTTCTGGATCTGCAAAAAGAGTAATCTCATCATCTTTGGAAAGATCGGCGAGCCATGGCTGACGGTTATGGGGATTGGGGGCCAGGATTGCATAACTTAACATCCACTCCCGATCGGGAAGGCCCAGAGGCGGCCCGTTCCACGGGGCAATCGCACTTTCCGGCATTTGATCGCATCCGCTCAAAGAGAAGCCGGAAGCTGCAATCACCAATCCACTTCCCCCAATCGTCTTAATAAAGCTGCGCCGATCCATCGAAATTCCTCCATTCATTGTTGCATGAGTATTAGAATAAAATAAATTCCAAGGAATGCAAGTGATCTATGTCACATTTTATATACGAAATGTATGAACCGGACAGAAAGTAATAATTCTTCAGTTTGTTGTGAGTGTTTATTAAGCTATGAAGAAACCCCGCTAATTGGCGAGCGCTTATTTCATGGTTGAGGCAGATTATTCAAGGCGATCCGCACATCTTCGTATGTCGCTCTATTATGTCGCTTTTTTCTCGGTCTATGGTATCGCTATTCCGCTTTGGCCGCGATGGCTGGAGCACTATATCTCGGTGGAGTATGTTGGTATTGTTATGGGTGCAGCCTATTGGGCCAAGTTGATCTTTGTGCCCATGACGTCCTGGATTGCCGATGTGACGGGCAATCGCAAAAGCATCCTGATCTCCTTGGCTCTGTTCGTTATTGCGGCCCTGATTTTGCTTCCCTACATGGATGGGTGGTTTCTCTATGCGTTGATTTGGGGCGCGGCGGGGGCGGCGCTTTCTTCGGCCGTGCCGCTTTCAGACGGCCTGACGCTGCGCGCACAGCAGACCATTGGGATTGATTTTGGCAAAGCCCGGCTCTGGGGGTCTTTGAGTTTTATTGCCTTTTCGCTTCTGGTGGGCGCGATGGCCGACCAATATGGCATTGATACGATATATGTGGCGATGCTGTTGACAGGAGCCTTTTTGCTTTTCGTCTCTTTCCTGCTTCCGGGGATCCGGACGCAGCCGGAGGAGGGAAAAGTGCCGTTTTTTAGACCGCTCGCTTTGCCGAACTTCCCGCTCTTTGTGGTAACAGTGTCCTTGCTTCTTTCCACCCTTGCCGGCCTTTTTGGCTTCTGCGCCTTTCTCTGGTCTAATCTTTGCTATACAAATGCGGAGATAACGCTTTTCTGTGTGATCGGAGTTGTGGCGGAGATCGGGATGTTCGCGGTTTCAGGCCGTCTGATTGGCCGCTTTGGTGCAACGCCTATGATTGCTGTTGCGGCGCTTGGGGGAATGGTGCGCTGGCTGCTGCTTGCGATTGCCTCCTCGCCCATAATAATAGGCCTTGCCCAGATGCTTCATGCCCTGACATTCGCGCTTCTCTATATGGCATTTATCGCTTATATCGGGAAGCGCGTGCCGCCAGCTATTTCAGCCTCCGCGCAAGGCCTCTACGACAGCCTGGCCATGGGGGTATTCTTCGGCATTTTCACCATTGCGGCCGGGTGGCTGCATCAGCAGGACGGATCCTATAATTTCCTGTTTATGTCACTGCTCTCAGCGATCGGGTTGGTGCTCGCGCTGATCCTGTGGCGGCAGGTGCGATGTTATGACCGCATGCAGGCGTCCCGGTAAGCTATAGTGAGTTTAGGAAAGCTAGGAGTTGGGTGCGCTCTGGCGCGTCGAGGTTGCGGTATGCCTCCTTCGCCTTTTCTGCTTCTCCGCCATGCCAGAGGATAGCCTCCTCAATTGAACGGGCGCGGCCATCGTGAAGAAACCTTGTATGTTTGTTGACCGCTTCAACGAGACCAATGCCCCAGAGCGGCGCAGTGCGCCATTCTTTGCCAGTGGCGCCAAAATCCGGGCGACCATCGGCGAGTTCCTCGCCCATGTCATGGAGCAGGAGGTCGGTAAAAGGATGGATTGTCTGATTGGAGAGGATCGGCAACTCCGGATGTGTGCTCGTAACGAATGTCGGGATGTGACAGGCGGCGCATCCAATATCACGGAACAAAGTCTCACCTGCAACGACATCCGGATCATTAACATGTCGCCGGATCGGGACTGCGAGTGTCTGGGTATAAAGCGTCATCTTGTCCAGAAACTCATCATTTAGCTCGGGCGTATTGCCAAGCGGTGCGTTGCGGCAGGCGTCTTGCCCTTCCGGACAGTTCTGCTCAGGGAACAGGTTCGATGTAAGGCCGATATCCCCAACGGCGGCGCCAGCATTTTGGTGGCGAAGGGAAGCCGCGTTCGACTTCCAGCCGAAGCGACCGATGCGCATTGATTTATCTCCCTGATCCCATACATGGTTAAGCCGACCGGAAATACCGTCATCGTTCGCGTCGTCTGGATCCGCGAGCGCTTCTAAATCTTTCTCAGAGATCGCTTCAAGCAGTCCGAGGCCGATAACTGCAGGTGCGACCCGAGGCGAATACATGACTTCCGGGCCCAACGGGCCGAAGGCGAGGTCGGTGAAATGATAGTCGGGCCGAAGAAGAGAGTAGGGCGCGCCATCGGCAAACTGGCCAGGGACTTCGGTGGTTTCGATCGTTACCTTGCCCTCCGCAGGAATAGAGGGAATAGCCCGGTCATTCAACTGATCGCCATAGGCGGGATGAGGGTTCGGGCCGCCATGTTCGTCCGTTTCCGGAATGCTGAGCCGGACAAGCATAGAGAGAAATTCGCCGCCCTTCTCCGTCGGTGGCTGGCCGCGCCCGTCCCTTAAATGGCTACCCGAGCAAGAAACCCTGTTAAAAGTGGGGCCGAGCCCATCCAGTGTTTTAACCGATGCGGGGGCGATCACCCAGTTGGTGTTAAAGAGCTTATTGCCGAAGAAAAAAACCCGCAATTGATCGCGGTTTATATTCGCGGCGGGCAGTGAAAAAGAGTTTTTCCCCCGGGTGGGTTGCGTAGTTTCTCCGCCCGGGGATGCAGATATAGGAGCTTCGGTATCATAGCCAGCCTCAACAATCGTGCCTAATAGGATAAGCGGTAGTATCAGGGCTGCTGTGATCCAAAGCGTCCGTTTCATTTAAGCCGTAATTCCTTTAACCGCCGGTTGGTACAATGACCTTAACTCCTAAAAGCTTACCGATGTCCTTAATGACATCTGACTGTGCTTGCAAGGCTGTAATCACAGCCTCCGCTTCTGCGCGGGCCTGACTTTTCGGCGCCGACCCTAGAATCGAGTCAAAAGGATAGTTCAGCGATGAAATTGCGGCATCCGTCTGGTTGAGGGCGGTGATCATGCGGTTGTTAAGATCTGGTGCGAGGTCTCCGATAAGGTCGCTGAGGCCGGG
>CALEMG010000419.1 GCA_937910835.1 uncultured Alphaproteobacteria bacterium
CTTCTGAGGACGTGGCCTTCTCGCTGCAGACGGTAAAGGACAACCATCCCTTTAAATCTATGTTCGCTCCGGTGACGGGTGTGGATACGCCGGACCCTTTAACGGCGGTGATCAACTTCGAAAAGCCGCATCCGGCTGCGCTCCTCGCGATGTCGAGTGCGTTGCTCCCGATCATTCCAAAACATATCTACGGTGACGGGCAAGATCCGAAAAGCCATCCAGCGAATAATGCGCCTGTTGGATCGGGACCATTCAAATTTGCCGAATTCAAGCCCGGCGAATATATCATACTGGAAAAGAATCCGGATTACTTTATCGAAGGAAAGCCCTATCTCGATAAGATTATTATCAAGAACTACAAGGACTTAACCAGCCTTGCGCTGGCCATGGACAAGGGCGAAATCAATATGTATCCCTTCCTCTCGTCGACCAAGGATATTGTGCGGCTGAAGAAGAATGATGGTCTGGTTGTCACCGATAAGGGGTATGAGGCTGTTGGCCCGATGAATTGGCTCGCCTTTAATACCAACAATCAGTATTTGAAGGAAAAGGGTGTCCGTCAGGCAATCGCCTACGCTATGGACCGTGATTTTATAATCAATGCTTTGTTGGGTGGTCAGTCGAAGGCGGCGACGGGCCCGGTAGTACCGGGAAGTCCTTTCTATGCGGCTGGCGTTAATAAGTATGACGTTGATCTGGACAAAGCCAATGCCATGCTGGATGAGGCGGGCTTCCCGCGCGGCGATGGTGATATGCGTTTCAAGCTGACCGTCGATTATATTCCTGGCTCTGCTGAGCTGCAGAAGAATGTCGCGGAGTATCTTAAATCCCAACTCAAGAAAGTCGGTATCGACGTGGAACTTCGTGCGTCACCCGATTTCCCGACATGGGCGAAACGTGTTGGTGGTCATGATTTCGATATGAGCATGGACATCGTTTTTAACTGGGGTGATCCGGTCATCGGAGTTCACCGCACTTATCTTTGCGATAATATCAAGAAGGGTGTGATTTGGTCTAATACTCAGAGCTATTGCAATGAGGAAGTGGACAAGCTCTTGAACGAGGCCGGATTGGAGCTTGATCAGGCAAAGCGTATTGCACTTTATAACAAGGCGCAGGAAATCATTGTTGATGAGGCACCTCTCGCGTTTATCAATGTGCTGCCGTATCACACTGCCTATAGCAAGGAAATCGGCAATCCACCCACGACGATTTGGGGTACGATGTCACCACTCGATGAGGTTTATATCAAGTAATATGCCGCGTCCGATTATCGACATATGGCGGGAGGCCCACCGGTCATGACAATGACGCTTTTGGTTGCCCGCCGTTTGTTGCATGCCTTTTTGCTTATTCTGGCAGTGCTAGTCCTGAATTTCCTTCTGATCCATATGGCACCAGGAGATCCGGCGGATGTTATCGCCGGGGAGATGGGCGGCGCCACGGAAGAGATGATGGCCGACATTCGAAAGACCTATGGTCTTGATAAACCGGTCTATGTCCAGCTTGGCGTTTATCTGCTCCGGGCACTGCAGGGTGATCTCGGGCAGTCCTTCTTTTACAATGCTCCGGTGCTTGATCTCGTCGTGGGCCGGGCTGGACCGACCATTCTTCTCGTCGCGACAGCCCTGTTGTTCGCAATATTCGTGGGAACTTTTCTCGGAGTAATCGCATCCCATAAACCCAAGGGAATTGTGAGTGGTATGGTCACAGTTGTGTCTGTTATCGGCTATTCCGCGCCGATCTTCTGGACCGGTATGATGCTGGTCATTCTTTTCGCTTGGGTTTATCCCATTTTCCCTATCGCCAATATGTATGACATTACCAAGAGCGGCGGGTTCTTCGGTCGGGTTGTTGATATCCTTTATCACCTCATATTGCCGTCGCTTACGTTGGGGATTGTCTATCTGGCGCAATATGCACGGCTGACCCGGGCCAGTATGCTGGAGATTTTAGGGTCGGACTATATTCGCACGGCGCGGGCCAAGGGAGTTGCGGAAGCTAAAGTCTATGGTCATCACGCTCTTCGCAACGCCGTATTGCCGGTGGTCACGATTGCAGGGCTCCAATTTGGCAGCATTATTTCCGGTGCGGTTCTGGTGGAGACGGTTTTCAGCTGGCCCGGGCTTGGCACACTTGCGTTCGATTCCATTCTTGCCCGTGATTACCCGACCATTCTCGGAATTTTGTTTTTCTCTTCCCTTTTGGTGATCGTTGCAAATCTGATTACAGATTTTGTCTATCGGCTTGTCGATCCGCGTATCCGGACGGGTGGGTGATATGACGGCGGTTGAAAACAGTCAGGATGTCATTCAAAGCCAGAGCCCGTGGCGGGAGGCGACCCGCGCCTTCCGGCAAAGCTGGGCGGGAATGCTAGGCATGTTCATTCTGATCCTTGTCATTTTGTTTACATTTGTCGGCCCTCTTTTTTACCCGGTCGATCCGTTTGAGATCGTCTGGGCGCCACTTACGCCACCGGGGGCCTCAGAGCGGGCGCCCTTGGGGACAGACTATTTGGGGAGGGATATTCTGGCCGGGCTGATCAATGGCGGCCCCGCAACGCTGTTTGTCGGACTAGTTGCCGGTATGATCACGATCACGATCGGGATCCTTGTCGGTGCCTTTGCTGGGTTTTACCGTGGTGTGGTGGATGAAGCCCTGATGCGAGTTACGGAATTTTTCCAGGTATTGCCGGCTTTGCTTTTTGCAATGGTGCTGGTCACCCTCTTTACGCCGACAATCTATGTTGTCTCCCTCGCGATCGGTATTGTCAGCTGGCCAACGACAGCTCGCCTGACACGCGCTGAGTTTTTGCGAATTCGCAATCTGGAATATGTCAATGCGGCTCGATCCATCGGTGCGCGTAACAGGCGGATAATCTGGCGGGTTATCTTGCCGAATGCGCTGGCTCCGTTGATCGTTGCGGCAACCTTGACGGTCGGTATCGCGATCCTGTTCGAGGCGGGCCTCAGTTTTCTCGGGCTTGGTGATCCAAATGTTTTCAGCTGGGGCCTGATGATCGGATCTGGCCGTGAATATATTCTCGACGGATGGTGGGTTGTGACCTTCCCTGGTTTTATGATCTTTTTGACGGTACTTGGGTTCAGCCTTGTGGGCGATGGCCTTAATGATGCCTTTAATCCGAAACTGAGGGAGCGTTGATGTCTGCCATTCTCTCGATTAAAGATCTGGTCGTTGATTTTAGAACGCGAGCCGGCAATGCACGCGTCCTCAACGAAATATCCCTAGAGCTGGAGAGTGGGGAAATCCTCGGCATTGTCGGGGAATCCGGTTGCGGGAAGAGCATGACGGCGCTTTCCGTGATGGGGCTGGTGCCAAGCCCGCCGGGTAAAATTTCCAGCGGATCTATATCACTGGATGGGGAAGACTTGGTGCAGGCATCAACCGCGCGGATGCGGCAGGTTCGTGGTGGCATAATCTCGATGATATTTCAAGAACCCATGACCTCACTCAATCCTGTGTTTCGCGTTGGCGATCAGATTGCGGAATGCGTACTGCTTCATGAGAATATCACAAAGGCGGACGCTTGGGTGCGGGCAGTGGAGATGCTCACGAAAGTCGGCATTCCGGAGCCGGAAATCCGAGCGCGGGCCTATCCGCACGAACTTTCAGGCGGAATGCGTCAAAGGGTCATGATTGTCATGGCACTTTCCTGCCGCCCGCGAATTCTTATTGCGGATGAGCCGACGACAGCGCTGGACGTGACGGTTCAGGCGCAGATTTTTGACTTGCTGAAAGACCTGCAGCGCGAAACGGGGACCGCCATCATCATGATTACACATGATATGGGTGCGATAGCTGAACTTGCCGACCGG
>CALEMG010000420.1 GCA_937910835.1 uncultured Alphaproteobacteria bacterium
ATATCACTCTCTGCTACCGGTTTTTACAGTACACCGAAAATTCATTATGATGCGGAAACTTTTAGTGGGCGCCCCTTCTACTACTTCGCCTATGGCGCCGCCGTATCAGAGGTGATCATTGATACCCTGACAGGAGAGAATAAGGTTGTTGCGGTTGATATCCTTCATGATACGGGCAAAAGCCTCAACCCGGCGATTGATCTTGGACAGATTGAAGGAGGCTACATCCAAGGGATGGGCTGGCTGACAACGGAAGAACTTTACTACGATGATAAAGGCATCCTGAATACCCATGCCCCGTCGACATATAAAATCCCCGCATGTAGTGACCGCCCCGCCATCTTTAATATGAAGATATTTGAACGAGGCGAGAATGTCGAAGAAACGATTTTCCGCTCCAAAGCAGTGGGGGAACCGCCGCTGATGCTCGCCATCTCCGCGTTTAATGCGATTGCCGATGCAATATCCAGTGTCACGGATTACCGCTTTTATCCGGAGTTGGATGCACCAGCAACGCCGGAAAGGATCTTGATGGCGGTCCAGAATATTTCAGAAACCGCAAAAACGCATAAACTGACGGAAGCGGCCCAATGAGCAACTGGTCTGAAATAGCTGAAGCTTATGATGCGAGTCGTGACGGTCCCGCTATTCTGGTTACTGTCGGGCGGATCAAAGGGTCAACACCACGCGATACTGGCTCAAATATGCTCATCACAGCGACAAAATGCATTGGCACAATTGGTGGTGGGCGACTTGAATATATCGCCATTGAAAAGGCCCGCAACCTCCTTGGCGATGAAACTAAATCTTCCGAAATACATGAATTGCCGCTTGGACCTGAACTCGCGCAATGCTGCGGCGGATATGTCCAGCTGCTGCTGCACAAGCTTCAAGGAGATGAGGCAGCATCAATATTTAACCGGTTAAATGAAAATATAGAGAATTCGACCATTTTGTTTCATTGGTCAAAGTCCGAATGCCATCATCAGATTATCAGCGAGAGTGACAGCCTGATCTACCTTGATAAACCACTACAAACCGCCATCGAGCGGCGGCTCAACTTACCGGGCGCAGAAGTTGTCGAAAACGGGCAATCCCCCAAAACCATCTTTACCCTCGTTCAGTCCCTTCATGATGCGGAGTTTCACGTCACGATCTTCGGGGCCGGTCATGTCGGACGGGCGTTGGTTGCGGCGCTCGCCACCCTTCCCTGCCAGATAACATGGGTCGATTCCCGCGCTTCGGAGTTTCCTACGGATATCCCAAAAAATGTCCATAAAATCGTTACGGAAAGTGAAGCCAGTGCAATAGCCGACTGTCCGACGGGAAGCTATTTCCTCATCATGACGCACAGTCACCAATTGGATCTTGAAATCTGCGAGAAACTACTGGCAACAGGAGACGATGCCGCTTTTATCGGACTGATCGGATCAAAAACCAAGAAATCCAAATTTGAAAAGCGATTGGCCATACGGGGATTTGGTTCTTCGGCGATTTCCCGCATAACCTGCCCGATCGGGATGCCGGAACTCGTTGGAAAGCGCCCGGCGGAAATTGCCCTTAGTATTGCGCCGGATCTTTTACGGCGCCATCAGCAAACACGGGCGCGTATATCGCCACGTAATCAGAACGAGGCAAACAACTCATCTTGAAAAAGCTTTACCAGATAGAAACAACGACGGAAGATACGGCAAATATGAGGGAGCCAGCAATTTCGAGGATAGCAAAATGAGTGGAAACGAGGGGGTAACGCCGCAGCTTGAATTGCGCGGCATAACTAAGGCCTATCCCGGATGCCTTGCCAATGATCATATCGATCTTAAAATCATGCCGGGGGAGATTCACGCGTTGCTCGGTGAGAATGGCGCGGGGAAAAGTACGCTGGTCAAAATTATCTACGGTGTTCTTCAGGCGGACGAAGGCGACATTATCTGGGCCGGTGCTCCCGTCGCCATTGCCAACCCCCATAGCGCCCGCAAAACCGGTATCGGAATGGTTTTTCAGCATTTCTCTCTGTTCGAGGCAATGACTGTCACCGAGAATATTGCGCTCGGTATGTCGGGCCGTCAGGACATGAAGGCCTTGGAACAGGATATTATCGAAGTATCCAACAGCTATGGGCTACCGCTTGAGCCAAACCGACAAGTCCATACTCTCTCCGTCGGTGAGAAACAGCGCATTGAAATCGTCCGTTGCCTGTTGCAAAAGCCGAAGCTCCTGATCATGGATGAGCCGACCTCGGTCCTCACCCCGCAGGAGGCCGAGAAGATGTTTGAAACTCTCCGTCGACTGTCTGATGAAGGGGTCTCCATTCTCTATATCAGTCACAAGCTTGATGAAATAAAGGCGCTCTGTCACAAGGCGACTATTCTGCGCGGCGGCAAATATATCAGCGAATGCGATCCAACTCATGAAACCGCAAAAAGCCTCGCGGAAATGATGATAGGCACGAACCTGCAGGCGCCGGAACATCATGAAACATCAAAGGGCGGTCCAATCCGGCTGAAGGTCCGCAACCTCTCAATCGACGCCGATGTGGAATTCGGTGTCAACCTCAGCGCCATTAACTTCGATGTTCGCGGAGGCGAAATTCTAGGTATTGCGGGCGTTGCCGGTAATGGTCAGATTGAACTTCTCGCCGCCTTGAGCGGAGAGACAACTTGCCGTGATGCGGAAACCATTGCGTTGGATGATAAGGCCGTCGGTCAGCTCGGCCCGAACTCGCGGCGCGATCTCGGCCTTGCCTTCGTCCCCGAAGACCGACTGGGTCACGGCTCCGTGCCTGAAATGATGCTGACGGAAAACGCCTTCTTAAGTGGATTTCGTCGCATGTCTCTGTTGAACGGTGGCTTTATTAACAACGGAGGCACGTCGGATTATGCCTCGGATATCGTACAGAAATTTGATGTCCGAA
Organism: uncultured Alphaproteobacteria bacterium; assembly: GCA_937910835.1. GTDB lineage: Bacteria > Pseudomonadota > Alphaproteobacteria > Sneathiellales > Sneathiellaceae > Sneathiella. The sequence continues at coordinate 2,915 of CALEMG010000420.1, forward strand.
CGCCTGGAATCTATCATACGGCCAACAGTCTTTCAGGTGGAAATCTACAGAAATTCATTGTCGGACGTGAAGTTCTGCAACGACCGAATGTCATCATTGTCGCCCATCCGACCTGGGGTGTTGACGCCGGCGCCGCGGCGTTCATCCACCAGACACTTATTGATCTTGCCGAGAATGGCGCCGCAGTGCTTGTTGTTAGCCAGGACCTTGATGAATTATTCGCGATAAGCGACCGCATCGCGGTCATAGCGGAAGGCCGCCTGTCCGTTGGGCGGGAATTGAGCGAAATAACAATCGAGGAAATAGGGCTCTTGATGGGAGGCACCCACGGCATGGGCGAAAATGCGGGGGTCTCCGATGTTGCTTAAAATCGAGAAAAGGGCTGAATATTCGAAGTCGATGGTGTACTTGACCCCGGTCATTGCCCTTGTTCTGACGGTGCTGACCAGTATCGTCCTGTTTGAATCTCTTGGGGTTAATCCGATCGAGGCGCTGTACCAATTCTTCATTGCCCCGCTTGATACGGAATATGAATTCTCCGAGCTATTCGTCAAAGCAACACCACTAATATTATGCGCTATCGGATTGTCAGTCGGCTTTCGTGCCAATGTCTGGAATATCGGTGCCGAGGGGCAACTCACGATGGGGGCTATCGTCGGCAGTAGCCTCTTTATCTATTTTCCCGAAACCGACAGCAATTTTCTACTGCCTGCGATGATTATTATGGGGGCCTTGGGGGGAGCCGCCTGGGCTGCCATCCCAGCGTTCTTTAAAACCCGCTTTAACGCTAATGAAATTCTGACCAGTCTGATGCTGGTCTATGTGGCGCTGCTGCTTCTTTCCCTCTTGATCCACGGACCATGGCGGGACCCGGCGGGCTTCAATTTCCCTGAATCCCAGACCTTCAGCGATAGCGCGGACATGCCCATTCTGATACCGGGGACAAGGATGCACTTCGGAACCCTTTTGGCCTTGCTCGCTGTTTTCGGTGCCTGGATCATGATGGCCCGCACTCTTATTGGTTTTCAGGTTAGGGTCATCGGGGAAGCTCCGCGCGCCGGGGGATATGCCGGTATCAGCCAGAAGAAAATT
>CALEMG010000421.1 GCA_937910835.1 uncultured Alphaproteobacteria bacterium
GAATGAGCATGATGAACTGACGAGTATCATAACCCGCTTCACCAGCGAAGTTGAGCGCGTCAAACTGGAGGAGCCCATCCTTCGCGAAGAGCTTGTCAAAACCGTCCAAGAATATAAGGAACTTCTGCAGCAACATATGCATACAGAGGAGACTATTTTCTTTCCGGCGGCGTCAAAGTCCCTCATTCAGGCCGACTGGGATGTGATAGAGACGCGGATGCGCGATAAGGGCGATCCGGTGTTCGGCCGGGAGGCAGACCGCGAGTACCGTGCACTGCATAAGGTTATTGTTGATTGGGGGGGGAGGTAAATCAACACCAACCCACTTTTCCCCTCACATTGCTACCGTAGTCGCCACGCTTGCGTCCGCTTTAGTATGCCCTTCGAGACGGCAAGATGGATGATGCGGGCGGCGGCATTCGTGTAGAAAATCATCATTCCCATCGCAGCGGCGGGCGCTACGTCGCCCGCATCATCCATGTTCAGTACCGCGATTGAGGCCAGCGCGGTGTCGGTCGAATAAAGGAACACGACCGCCGAGACAGTTGTCATCGCATTCACGAAAAGATATATCGCGATATCCAATATCGCCGGCATACAGACGGGCACAGTCACGCGTGTGAACAGCTTATAAAAGGGCTGCTTCAGGGAGGAAGCAACAGATTCAAACTCCCCATCCATTTGCTTAAGCGCGGTAACCGCGGTCAAATGCGACACCGTATAGAAATGGGTGATGGTGACAATCACAAGGATCGCCATCGTGCCATAAATGGCGTTCAGGGGATTGTTTGGGTCATTGAAAAAGAAGATGTAGGCAAGCCCCAGAACCATCCCCGGGATCGCCATCGGCAGCATCGCGAGAAACTGGAAAAGGCCTCGGCCAGCGCGAAAGCTTCTGGTCTTATCCACCATATAGGCGCCAATAAATACCACAATGGTCCCAAAAAATGCCGTTAGCAGGCCGAGCTTAATGGAATTGCCATAGGCCTCCCATCCACCCCCGTCCATGACATCGAAATTGTAATTTTTCAGACTGAGAGAGAGATCATAAGGCCAGAATTTGATCAGCGCCGCAAACTGGCAAACGCCGAGTATTCCAACAATGAAAATCGCGACCAGGCTGCAATAGGTAAAGCAAATACGGTCAAATTTCCGGTCCGGATTGGGCTCGAATACAACCGAACGGGCGGAGAGAAGTGCAACCTGCTTCTTCTGTACCTGACGATCAACGGCAAAGGCAATAAATGCCGGCATCAGCAAGACGACGGAGACCACCGCGCCCATCTCAAAATTCTGCTGACCGATCACCTGTTTATAGATGTCAACGGCCAGCATATTATACTGCCCGCCGATCACCTTCGGCAGACCAAAATCGGTAATCACCAGATTAAACACAACAAAAGCCGCCGAGATCAGGCCGTATCGTGCGCCCGGAATCGTGACTGTCCAGAAGGTCTTCCAGGGGCTCGCACGAAGCGAAACCGCCGCCTCATAAAGCCGTGCATCCGAAATGGCGAGCGCCGTCGTGATGATGATAAAGGCGTGCGGGAAAGTGAAGAAGATGGAACCCAGAACGATGCCATAAGGCCCGTAAATGGATTCCCCCATCATGCCCTCTTTCAACATCCCCTGAATGCCGAAAAGATAAACAAGAGCGATTCCCGGGAGCAAGGACGGCACGAGGATCGGGGCCATGGCAATCAGGCGAAAGACCCCCTTCAAGCGCATACAGCTTCGGCTCAGGGCATAGGCGAAGGCAAAGGCGAGACTAACGGTGACGATGGTACTGACGATCGAGATAAAAAGAGAGTTCTCAATGGATCGAAAGAGCGAGGGTGTTGAAAAATATGTCGTGAAATTGCTGAGCCCGAACGACTGGACCGGGCGGAGAACTATCCGCCGGAACGTATTGGAATCAACTTCCCGCCAGTCGGTTCCAGATACCCTGTCCGAGCCGATAAGGTAGACCACGTCCTCGGTCGTTCCGCGAATTTTATAAAGAACCGGACTTCGGAAACTAAAATCAGGAAATAGCGGTGTCAGGCTTAGCCGACCGTCACTACTCGTCGCCATCTCATCTTCTGGAATAGCGTTCAGTTGCTCGTTGAGCGCGGCAGCGGACAGGATCGTGCCGTCGAACTTTCCACTCTCGTCGCTGACCTGAAACTCGATTTGCGAAAGATCAAACTGAAATGTCGAGAAGGCCTTCGACAGCATCGCATAAAGCGGAAACGCCAGCGTGATAATCAGGTAAAGCGCGATGACGAGAATAAACCCGCGCATCATCAAATCGTCCCGCCCGAGCTTCAGCTTGACGGGTCGTTCGTTCGGCAGACTGTCAGGCGTTGTTACGCTCATCCCTACTCACCCGCTGGTCGTGTAAAAACTTTTAACCGGTTACTCGGGATTTCAATCACGATATCCATATTTACCGATAACTGCATGCGCCTGACGGCATTGATGGAGAAATCCGCAATGAGCTCAGCATCACCAAGAGCGGCACTCACTAATCTCGCCCGCCAGAAGGAGCCGAGAAATTCCATCTCCTTGATAGTGGTTTCAAATGCATTTCCAGGTTCTGTAATATCATCTGGCGCTCCGTCTGATCTGGCACCCGGCCCATGCGGAATAATATCCTCTGGCCGTACCGCAGCAATAACCTCACTTCCGGGCGGGAAGTCACCGCCACCGGAATTAAAGTCCTTCTGACCAATAGTTACCATCCCGGGTCCGCCAGCGATCGCCATGAGCTTGTTCATTTCGCCGATGAAATCCGCGACAAATAGTGTCGCCGGTTCACGGTAAATGTCGGTCGGCGTGCCAATCTGCTCGATCACACCATGGTTCATCACCACGATCCTGTCCGCCATGGAGAGGGCCTCTTCCTGATCATGGGTCACCATGATGGTCGTGATACCGAGCTTGCGCTGCAATTCCTTCACCTCATGCCGCAAATGCACCCGCACCTTCGCATCAAGAGCCGACAAAGGTTCGTCCAGCAGCAAGAGTCCCGGCGACATGGCGATTGCCCGCGCAAGCGCGATGCGTTGTTGCTGCCCACCGGAAAGCTGGGCCGGATATTTTTTCCCCTGATCCGGCAGACCCACAAGCTCCAGCAATTCTGTTACACGGGCCGAAATCGCGGCCTTCGACAGACCTGCATTCTCAAGGCCGAAGGAGATATTCTTCTCAATTGTCAGATTAGGAAAAAGGGCGTAGGACTGGAAAACAATACCAAAATCACGTTCCGCTGGTGGCAGGTTGGAAATATCCTTACCCGCTTGTTCGATTGATCCCCGGCTTTGTATGTCCAGACCGGCAATGGCGCGCAGCAGGGTCGTTTTTCCGCAACCCGATGGCCCCAGAAAGCAGACAAATTCTCCTTCCGAAATGCTCAAGGAGATATCTCTCAGCGCAATAAATTCGCCAAATGCCTTCCACAGGCTGTCTATCCTGAGATAGGCCTCCCCCTGAGGCTGAGCTTCATCCGCATCCAATTCACGCGTTGCCTCGGTTGGCATGATTCCCCGTCCCTATATGTCTAACTCGTACAGTATAAAAAAAAGGCACCGCAAATGCGATGCCTTCTTTTTTGTTGTTTGGATCAGCTCTTGGCCTCTGATTTCGAATCGTAGCGTTTCTGCCACTCTTCCAGAATTGCCTTGCGATTATTTGCGGCAAATTCAAAATCATTGTCGATCATCTTCTCCAGCAGATTGTCGGGGAAGAATTTGACCGGCTTGGCAACGCCCGGATAGGCAACAACGGCATAACCGGTGTTGTACATCTCGTTTGCTTCCTTGGTGATGGACCAGTCTACGAGCGTTTTGGCCGCGTCGAGATTATCCGTTCCGGCAACGATCGCGGTCGCTTCCATATCCCAACCGACACCTTCTTCAGGCACAATAATTTCAAGCGGTGCGCCGTCGGCCTTGGATTTTGCGCCGCGGAACGCGAAAGAAACACCGATCGGAATTTCACCGGCGGCCGCCAGTTTACAAGGTTTGGAGCCGGAGTGAGTGTAGCGGGCGATATTCTCATGCAGCGCATCCATATACTGCCAGCCACCTTCTTCACCGAACATCTGCAGCCAACTGGAGACATCAAGGAAACCGGTACCAGAGGAATTCGGGTTCGGCATGATGACATGGCCTTTATACTCAGGCTTCGTCAGGTCTTTCCATGTTTTCGGTGCCTTCAGGCCGAGCTTTTCAGCCTCGACAGTGTTGAAGCAAACCGAGGCAACCCAAGCATCCATCCCAGTCCAGGTTGGCGGAGTGCTCTTGTCAATGAACTTCTTGTCGAGATTTTCCACACCCTTCGGCGCATACGGCTCCAGCATGCCTTCGGATTTCATCAGCAACAGAGAAGTTGCCGCAAGACCCCAGATAACGTCTGCCTGCGGGTTGTTTTTTTCTGCCAGCAGTTTTGCCGTGATGATACCGGTAGAATCGCGTACCCAGTTAATTTTGATATCCGGATGAGCCTTGTTGAATTCCTCCGCATAGCGCTTCAGATCTTCTGCTTCAACAGCGGTATAGACGGTCAGCTCGGCTGCCGCAACGCTGTTCGCAACGAACAGACCGGCAATTGCCGTCAAAGCCAATTTTTTCAATTGTAACATCTTGTCGCTCCCCCTTTTTTAAGAGATTAGTTGAGATTTGAATTAGATCATACCCACAAAGATCCACAAAGATCCAAGTTTGAAACACAATCAATTGATACTCACTGCAATACTGGCGTAATGTGACAAATAGAAGAAATCTATTATATTTATGATTATATAAATTTAATCGATACTAAGGCAAGAAAATCATCACCCTGATAGGCGCGTTCTTCGGTAATTTCCGGCCTAGTTCTGTGGCCACGGCAAGGAATAGGTCTTGACGTTGGTGAAGAATTTCATTGCCTCCAGAACGCCTTCCTTAACGCCGTTTCCTGAATCTTTGATACCGCCAAAAGGAGACATTTCAATACGATAGCCCGGCTGCTCCCAGATATTGACCGTGCCTACATCAAGCCCGTCAATGAAACGCGTAATACGATCCAGGCGATTGGTGCATACCCCAGCGGAGAGGCCGAAGGGCGTCGAGTTGGAAATTTTAATCAGAGCCTCATCGTCATTGGGCACTCGGACAATCGGAATGATGGGGCCGAAAGTCTCATCAAACACAAGTTCGCTGTCATGCGCCACATGATCAACAACGATAGGCGGCAGAAGCGCTCCATCCCGTCCCGGATGGTAGAGAATTTTCGCGCCCTCCTTCTCAGCCAGGAACACCCGGTTCTCAAATGTTTCAGCCGCCTTTTCATGGATAACGCAGCCGAGTTGCGTCTCCGGGTCCTCTGGATCGCCAAATTTGATTTTCTTAGCGATCTCAAGGATGTGCGGAACGATCTTGTCAGCAACATTTTCTTGCACAAGGATTCGCTTAATCGCCGTACAGCGCTGTCCGGAATTGCCCGTCGCGCCCGCAACCGCTATTTCCGCCGCCTTGATCAGTTCCGCATCACTCAAATCGTCGAGAATGATCAGCGGGTCATTCCCGCCAAGCTCCAGTGCGAGACGTTTATACCCCGCTTTCTCGGCAATCATCTTGCCGACCGGCACACCGCCGGTGAAAGTGACAATATCCGCATGTTTATTGACGATCATCTCTTCGCCAATATCCTGCGGCCAACCGGTCACAACCTGAAACATCTCCGGCGGCAAGCCTGCCTCATAGAGGATATCGGCCAAAGCGATCGCGGTCAGCGGTGTCTGTTCCGTCGGTTTGCAAACCACGCAGTTATTCGTCGCTATGGCAGGCGCAATCTTGTGCGACACCATGTTGAGCGGATGGTTGAAAGGCGTGATCGCCGAAATCACATTAACCGGTTCACGCTTGGTGTAGATTTTCCGCGCCTTGCCGTGGGGCGTGAGATCGCAGGAGAAAATCTGCCCGTCATCGAGGATAGCCAGTTGACCGGCGAGCGTGAAAACGTCATAGGCCCGCCCCGTTTCATAGAGGGCATGCTGATGACAGATGCCTAGCTCCAGCGTGATGACCTTTGCAAGCTGTTCCCGCCGTTCGCGGATAAGCTCCGCCGCCTTGAAAAGGATCTGCTGGCGTTCATAGCGAGTAAGCGTAGGTCGATATTTCGCTGCAATCTCAAAGGCTTCGCGCGCATGTTCGGCGTTACCAGCGGGCACCGTCCCGATAACCTCGTTGGTATAGGGATAGCAAACCTCGACAACATCCTAGGTTGTCACCTTCCGACCGCCGATGCGCATAGCCTCGACAATCACTGACCGCGCGGATTTTGAGGCTGACATCTTGTTCATTCGGCAGAGACGAGCGCCGCAGCGCGCGTTGCATAGTAGTAGGCATCGAAATTACGAAGCGTCGGTTTTTCGGGAAGATCCGGCATAGCAACATTTACGATGAAGGGCACAACCTGTTCGCTGATCCCCCCGTGAGAACGGAGCGGCACTTCAAGGCCAGAAAGATCATGCCGGTCAGCCGAAGTGCCAAGCACCTGATTCTCACCCGACACAATCACAAGGTCGCCGATCCGGTCTGGCGGAAGCTGAAACCGCTCTGCGGCCGCTGCCTTATCCAGCACAAGCTCAATCCCTTGGGTTGCCTCCAGCTTAGCAATCACCGCTGCCTGATCAACCTCCGGCTCAAGATACGCCGTTGCAAAAGCACCAAGCGCGCCATGATGCACGACATAGGGGTCGGTAATGGGCAAAATTACCCGGCTTGCGCCCTCTCCTATTTCCTTGTCCAGCAGGTCCTGCAGATAAATCACATATGGAGTGCCATCGGCTTTATGCTTTGGCTTCATGACATGATCGGCGGTGACAACAATTGCAGCGCCGAGAGCATGGAGCTGACCAAGATACGAATCAAACATCTCATAGAAGGCGTTGGCATCCGGTGTTCCCGGCGCGGCCTTATGCTGCACATAATCCGTTGTCGTCAGATACATCAGATCCGGCATGAAGGAAGCCATCAACTTTACCCCGGCGTTAAAGACATATTCGGAAAGCTCCGCCGAATAGACGGACGGTACCGGAATATCGAGGCTTTTTGACGCATTGTCGATGCCATGCTCCGCCACGGTGGTGGTGTCGGACTTCTCCGTCGAGAAACAAAGCGCTCGCCCCTCATCGAACTTGAGTCCATGTCCGAGCAGCGCTCGGAGCTTGTCCTTCGCAGTGACAATGGCAATGCGCTTGCCTGCATCATAGAAGCTTTTAAATATTGTCGGCACCCGAAGGAAACGCGGATCGTTCATCATCACTTCCTCCCCGGTTTCCGGATCCAGAAGGAAGTTGCCGCAAATGCCATGGACCGCCGGCGGCTGACCCGTCGCGATCGACATATTGTTCGGGTTTGTGAAACTCGGGATCACACAATGGGCCAGATGCATGCTCCCCGTCTCACGGATACGTTTCATCGTCGGCATTACACCGGCGTCGATGGCGGCATCGATATAGGCTGGCTCGCATCCATCAAGGCAGATCACCACCGCTGTCCGCCCCGGAAAGGGATAGCTCCGTTCATTCACAGTAACGCCATTTGGGGACATATTATTCATCGTCTTTTATAACTCCAGTTCAGATACTTCAGGCCGCCAGACGGGCGCGTTCTTTCAGCGCAGATTCAGGCGGGCTTGCGCTATCGACATTCATTTCTTCAAGGGATTCGCGCGCTGCCGTCACAACATTGCGCATCACCTCCTCGTCAAGCCGGCCGATGCAGCCAATCCGGAAACTATCCACCACGGTCAGCTTGCCCGGGTAAATGATGAAACCCCGCGCCTTCATCAAATCGTAAAAGCGCGGAAAGGCAAAATTCGGATGGTCCGGATTAAAGAAAGTCACAATAATCGGCGACAGCCACCGATCCTTCAGCAAGGTCTCGAAGCCGAGATCGCGCATGCCTGCAACCATCACATCTCGGTTACGCTCATATCGCGCAAGCCGGGCTGGCGCCCCGCCTTCGGCCTCATGCATCTCCAGCGCCTTCATGAAGGCAGCGACTGCATGGGTTGGCGGCGTGAAGCGCCATTGCCCCGTTTTCTTAAAATTAGCCCATTGGGCATGCACATCGAGGCTGAGGGAATGGCTGTTGCCTTTTGCAGCCTCCAGCTCAGACTTACGGGCAATGATAACGCCGAAGCCTGGCACGCCCTCGATACATTTATTGGCGGAGGAGATCATGGCCTCATATTTGATGTCGCGCACGTCTAGCGGCAGCGCGCCGAACGCACTCATTGAATCAATCAGCAGCTTGCGCCCCGCCGCCGCGACGATTTCAGAAATTTCCCGCACCGGATTGAGAATGCCAGAACTTGTCTCGCAATGAACCAAGATGACATGCGTTATTTCGGAATCTCCAGCCAGAGCTGCAGCCACCTCAACGCCGCGCGGCGGCATATAGTCACCTTTGTCGATAACCTGATGACTACGTCCAAGATAGCGCAGGGTTTCAGCAATTCGCTTGCCATAAGCTCCATTGACCAGCACCAGCGCCTTGCTGTTAGGTCCAAGGAACGATCCCAGCATCGCCTCGACGGCGAAGGTCCCGCTTCCCTGCATCGGCACACAGTCATATTCCGCGCCATCGTCACCGGCAATGGCCAGCAATTTCGTGCAAAGCGATGCAGTCATCGCCCGGAAGTCGCCATCCCATGATCCCCAATCCTTCAGCATCGCCTGCTTGACTTCATAGGAGGTCGTCAACGGGCCGGGGGTCAACAGATACGGCTCTCCCATATGCGGCGCAGAAAACGCCGCAGCCGTCCGATTTTCCTCATCCATCTTCATCGCTTAAACCTTAACCAAAAATTTCGCCTCTGGTGATCCAGAACCTAGTGAACAACGTAATATATGTAAAATCGTTATTTACAATTGACAGATAATTTAAATCTATATTATTAGCTTCTAATTTTGTTAGAGCCATACTATCGATATACAGGATCGGAAAATAATATGCGGTATGTTCAACTACGTGCCTTTCATTTCGTCGCGACCCAAGGCGGGTTCTCGCGGGCAGCCGAAGCGCTGTCGCTGACCCAGCCCGCCATATCGGATCAGGTACGTAAGTTAGAGTGCGAGTATGACGTTTTGTTGTTTAATCGGCAGAAAAAGCAGGTCGTCCTTACAGATTTTGGCAAAAAGCTTCTGGAAATCACCCATCGGATGTTTGATGTGGAACATCAGGCCCACGAGTTGTTGTCGGAATCGCGGGCGTTGGGATCCGCGAAGCTACGGATTATTGCTGATTCCGTGCAGCATCTTCACCCAATCTTGGGCCCATTCCGGCAGCAATATCCGGAAGTATTTATCTCAGTCAGTACTGGCAACACGTCGGAGATTATCGAAAAGCTTTGTAGCTACGAGGCCGATGTTGGGGTCTTGGGAGAAATCCCGGAAGCGCGAGAGTTCGACACGGTGAAGCTGAGTTCCACCCCTATCATCGCCTTTGCTTCGAAGCGAAGTTCGGCCGGGCGAATGAAATCCATCTCCCTACAGGAGCTCATCAGCAAACCTCTCGTCCTTCGGGAGAAGGGTTCGAAAACCCGTCAAAAACTTGAACAGATCGCGGCCTCCGCCGGGCTGACACTTAAGCCCTCGATTGAAGCGGTGGGCCGGGAAGCCATCCGTGAAATTGTGGCCAGCGGCGCTGGGAGCGGGATCGTATCCGAGGCTGAATTCGGTTATGATGAACGGCTATGTAAAATACCGATTTCAGGGTGCGAACCGCTGATGGATGAGGCGCTGATCTGCCTGAAGGAGCGCAGCAATAGCAATCTGGTAAGCGCCTTCATGAAAATGGCGCATGACCGCACTCAAATGAAGCCCGCAGCCTAAACGCATCCTCACCCTTGCGTGGCACTGTCAACTACCCGTTGCAGCATGGGGGCATAGTGGGAAAAGCCCGGTGTTTTCTTGCCGGGCACCTTGCCTTCATCATCCCATTTACGCACTTGAACAATCGCATCAACGTCGCCGTTCGTGGCAAATCTGGTTGCCGCCGCCTCGCTCATCGGGCCACCCTGTAATTTCAGGCTCAGGACCGAAGCATCGGACAGCTTGGCAAAATATTCAGGCTCAACCGCACAGAGATAGCGTTTCGCCGACACATGATGACGGACGCAATCGGTGACGATTTTCGGGAAAAATGGCGCGAGAACAGCGGCTCCTGCCCGATCATGATGGCTATCGATACCAAGCTCCGCCGCGTTATCGGGAAACTCGTTGGTGAAATGCCCGATATCATGCAGCAGTGCGGCGACGATCAGTTCTTCACTCGCGCCGGCTTCCTCCGCCAGCTCCGCCGTCTGAAACATATGTTCCGAGATCGTTACGTTCTCGCCCAGATATTCCTCCGCGCCGCGCCGCGCAAAAATATCCGCGATAAAGTCGACAACATTGTCTTTGGTCAGTTGTGAAAAATCCGGTTTAGGCATCATTTTTTCCCAAATTTTCTTGTTCAAGGGTCGTGATCGTTGACAGCAAGCCATCCTTATCAGGATAGCATCCCTGAAGCCAGCGTGATCCGCTGCCTGAATAGGCATTCCGGGCATGCAGAACGCGCGTGTTATCGACGATAAAACACTCTCCGGGTTCGAGCCGGAAACTCACCGCCATATCCGGATCATTGATGATTTCGCTCAAAGCCCGATAGGCGGCATAATAGTCCGTCATCTTTTCAAATGGCACATCCGTGACGGGCGCGATGGAGCGGTTGTTGAAGCGATCGCCT
>CALEMG010000422.1 GCA_937910835.1 uncultured Alphaproteobacteria bacterium
GAATGGAACAAGCACTCCTTAAAGGAAGAGTTGGTGGTCATAGGGTTCTATAAATATAATTTCAAGATCAGAATACCACTCAGCAATACATCACAAATTGTGGCACCATCGCGGGGCACAGGCGTCATCATTTCCGGATCCATCACATCAAGATCGGCGAGCGCATGATAACGTACACCTTGGCGGGCCATGAGCGCCGCCCTATCCTCGACTGATTATTCATTACAGTCCGAATTCCAGTCGCAGAGAACAGAGGGGCCATAAGTTTCTGTCAGGCCATACACATGGGTGACATCAAACCCCATGCTATCCATTTCTGCGAGAACTGTTGCCGGGGGCGGCGCGGCGGCGACCATGAATTTCACGCCCGACGGCGCCTTCGCCTTATCCTCTTCCGACGCATTGATCAGCATTGAGAGAATAATCGGCGCCCCACACATATGATCAACTTTGTTCCGCTGCATCTCGGAATAAATTGCGCTTGCCTCGATTTTGCGCAAGCAAACATGGGTGCCGCCTACCGCTGTCAGCGTCCAGGGAAAGCACCAACCATTGCAATGGAACATCGGAAGGGTCCAGAGATACACCGGATGCTTCGGCAAGCTCCAGGAAACCGCATTTCCCATTGCCGAGAGATATGCCCCGCGATGATGATAGACAACTCCCTTGGGGTCGCCAGTTGTCCCGGAAGTATAGTTAAGAGAAATCGCCTGCCATTCATCCACCGGTCCTTGCCAGTCAAATTCCGGATCGCCTGTCGCAAGGAAGGCCTCATATTCCATATCACCGATCAATTCGCCGCTTTCAGCAAGAGAATCATCAATATCGATAACAGTGGGCTTGACCTTGGCCAGAGACAATGCCTCCCTGATCAAAGAGGAATACTCACGGTCCGTCAGCAACAGCTTGCATTCCGCATGATCGAGAATAAAGGCAAGCGCCTCGGCATCAAGACGTGTATTGAGCGTGTTGAGAACGGCGCCTGTCATGGGCACGCCGTAATGCGCCTCTAATACCGATGGAATATTTGGCGCCATCATCGACACAGTATCCCCTTCCCCGATACCGTGTTTTGTCAACGCACTCGCAAGCCGGCGCGCACGCGCATAAAATTCCCTGTAGCTATACGTAAGGTCACCATGAACGATCGCGGTCTTGTCGGGGTAAACTTCCGCAGACCGGGACAAAAATGTCAGCGGTGACAAAGGCTCGTAATTCGCCCGATTGCTATCGAGATCAGCTTGATACGGATTTTTAGTCAAAAGAGTCTCCCAATCTTTTTCTAAAAACAATGCAGTTTGGTATATTTTTAGTCTTTTCCGGTGTCTTCCCGGCCATCTCCAAGTTCCACCGGTACGCCGGGCAGGAATTTCGATACCCGAATGCCAAGCGACGTCTTCACATGCTCCACATTCGGGGCAGCCGTCAGTTCATGGGTCAGGAAATGTTGATAAGTATCCCAGTCTTTTGCTACGACCTTCAGAATGAAATCATTTTCCCCGGCTAGCATGAAGCATTCACGAACCAGCGGCCAGCTCTTAACAAGCCCTTCAAACGCGGAGAGATCGGTTTCCGCCTGGCTTTGCAAACCAACCAGCGCGAAAACTGTAACCCCGAATCCGAGATGTTCCGAGTTCAGTTGCGCATGATACCCCTCGATATATCCAGCCTCTTCAAGGGCCCGGACCCTCCGGAGGCAAGGAGGCGCGGAAATGCCAGCGTTTTTTGCCAGTTCTACATTGGTGATGCGGCCATCCTCCTGCAAATCATGCAGAATACGGCGATCTATTTCGTCGAGCTTTACGCGTTGCATTATGTCCTCCGACTATCAGTTACGCGCAATATTATTACAAAGAATGCGCGAGGCCAAGCTATAGAAGCAGGGACTATGCCAAAAGGTTAAGAAAATTACCCAAACGGCGCCAAAACACTTGACCCACGTCAGATGCAGGGCTTATGCCAGAAAAATGAGTGCTGACAGCAAAATTAAACAGGCGTCCTGCTGGGTTGTCACTGACGGCAGCGCAGGAATGGAAATTCAGTGCATCGGACTTGCTGAAGCCTTAGGCCTTGATTTTAAAATCAAAAGAATAAGGACAACAAAGCCTTGGCGCTGGCTGCCGCCGCATCTTTGGGTCAATCCGCTTAAATCCCTCGACGAACGAGGGGATTTACTGGAACCCCCATGGCCGGACATCCTGATTAGCTGCGGCCGTCAGGCAATCCCCTTGAATCTGGCGATAAAAAAGGCAAATGGCGATAAAACATTCACTATCCATATCCAGCCGCCAAATTGTAATGCAAGGAAATTCGATCTGGTCATTGTTCCGGAGCATGACAAGCTGCGCGGCGAAAATGTGCTGGTCTGTCTCGGGGCCTTGGGCCAAATAACTCCAGAGAAACTGCAGGAAGCAGGCGAGAAGTTCTCGGCCCAGGTGGCGCATCTCACCTCCCCGCGCGTCGCCGTCCTCGTCGGCGGTAGCAACGGCTGCTACGACATGACCGAAGAGGTGATGCGTGATCTCACGCAGAAGCTGGCGACGCTACATCAAGAGACGGGATGCAGCTATCTGGTTACAACATCCCGGCGAACGGGCGCGGAAAACGAGGCTATTCTGAAAACAGCGCTTAAAGGTCTGCCGCATCAACTATGGACCGGAGAGGGCGAAAATCCGTATTTTGGCTATCTCGCGCTTGCGGATGCACTCATCGTGACGGGTGATTCTGTCAATATGGTCTGCGAAGCCTGCTCTATGGGAAAACCGGTACATATCTTCGAATTGCCGGGCGGCAATCCCAAATTCAAGCATTTTCACCAAAGCATGCGCGAGAATGGATATACGCGCCCAATTTTGGGTCGGCTAGAAGAATGGAGCTAACCGACACTCCTAGAAAACCAAAAGATTGAACATAATGTTGAAGAAGTTCTAAAAAAGCGCTTTTCGCGGCGATAATTTATCAAATTCCGGGGCATAATGAGCAAAGTTGCGGCTTACCCTTGCATGGCTTCCCCGCAAGATATAAATAATCCAGTATCCTAGATATCAGAGCGATTTTGTCCCGGAGTTCGACATGGCGGAAATTCATCATACGGATGTTCTTATCATTGGCTCCGGCCCTGCGGGGGACACAGCCGCAATTTACGCCGCCCGCGCGTCCCTTGATCCAATTCTTGTCCATGGGATACAGCCCGGTGGCCAGTTGACGATCACGACCGATGTAGAAAATTATCCGGGGTTTGCAGATCCTATTCAGGGTCCGTGGCTGATGGAGCAGATGGAGGCACAGGCCCGCAACGTCGGCACACGCATTTTCAATGACTACATTGTCGATCTGGACACTGGCCAGCGGCCGTTTGTGGCAACGGCGGATTCGGGCACAAAATATATCGCCCAGTCAGTCATCATTGCAACAGGTGCCGCAGCAAAATGGCTTGGGCTGCCAACGGAGCAGAAATATATGGGCTTTGGCGTTTCCGCCTGTGCAACCTGCGACGGCTTTTTCTATCGTGGCAAGGACGTCATGGTCATCGGTGGCGGCAATACAGCGGTGGAAGAGGCTATCTACCTCACCAACCATGCCGACAAAGTAATATTGGTCCATCGCAGGGATGAGCTCCGTGCGGAGAAAATTCTTGTCGAACGACTAAAGAAGAACCCGAAGATCGAGATTATCTGGGATCATGTCTTGGATGAGATTCTTGGAGAAGAAGATCCCTTCGGCGTCACCGGCGCACGGCTTCGCAATGCCAAAACCGGGGAAACACAGGATGTTCCTGTCCATGGCGTCTTTATCGCTATCGGCCATTCACCAAACACAGAGTTGTTTAAAGGCAAGCTCGATTTGGATGAGGAAGGCTATCTGATTACGGCCCCCGACTCCACCGCGACGAATATTCCCGGTATTTTCGCCTGTGGCGATGTCCAGGATAAAATTTACCGCCAGGCCGTTACCGCCGCAGGAACTGGCTGCATGGCGGCACTGGAAGCCGAGAAGTTTATTGCGGAAAATGAAAGCGCCTCGGCGGAAGCCGCCGAATAGGGAGATCGCAAGGCTATCTGACGGATAATCCGGGATGCCGCAGCGAGCAGCGATATGGATTGGGACAAATTACGCATATTCCATGCGGTAGCCGAAGCTGGCAGTTTTACGCGCGCTGGTGAAACCTTGCATCTTAGCCAGTCCGCCGTCAGCCGTCAGGTCAGCGCTCTTGAGGAAAGCCTGCAGGTTGCCCTGTTCCACCGCCAAGCCCGTGGCCATCTCCTGCCCGAACAGGGCGAACTTCTGTTCCAGACCGCCCATGACGTGTTAGCGAAGCTCGCCATGACCGAAGCGCAGTTAATGGATGCGCATGAAAAGCCATCCGGGGAGCGCAGGGTAACCGCTACTGTCGGCCTTGGAGCCAACTGGCTAACACCGCGGATAAGGGAGTTCATCGAGCTTTACCCGGAAATTACCGTCAACCTGATCCTCGCCGATCGTGAGCTTGATCTTGGTATGAGGGAGGCCGACATTGCCATTCGTTTACGCGCGCCCGTACAACCCGATCTTATTCAGCGTAAATTGATGACCGTGAATCACCATGTATACGCATCTCCGGATTTTCTGAAGAAGCACGGCACACCCACGCGTTTGGAAGATATCCTGGAGAGCAATCTCATTACCTATGGCGATGAAGCGCCCACAAATATCGCGAATTTGAACTGGTTGCTGAAGGATCTAAACAAGGCGGGCCGGACGAAAGAGCCGGTTTTCAAGGTCAATAACGTCTATGGATTGTTGCTCGCCGTGCAAAGTGGACTTGGCATCGCCAGCCTGCCCGACTATATCGTTCATGGCCATAGCAATGTCATCCGTATTCTGCCCGAATTAGGCGGCCCGACCTTCGATACTTATTACGTCTACCCGGAAGAACTGCGCAAATCCAAGAGAGTGACTATTTTTCGCGATTTTCTCATTCAGAAAATCAAAGAATACGCATTTTAGCGAAGCTATGCGGGTCACGCATAGTAGCGTTGACAAGATTGATCTTTTCTAACGCTGCTAAATCTCATAGAAAGACCGCAGACGATGTTGCGACGCAATAATCGTCTTCATGAGGGTGTCGAGCCCGAGTGATTTTGCAAGATCTCCTCCCAGATTTTTGCAATCCTATGTCTTCTTGACATAATACCTCCCTGTTAGACTTGCCGGCCATTCACTTGGCCGGCATTTTTTTCCAGCAAAACTAACCTTATAGGCCCCGCAACGCTTTTCAGGGCTCCAAAGGTATTTTTTGAGGTATGCGTTTTTTGCATATGTGCACTGCAATATTATCGGTGGAAACCAGGGCAGATATTGGCTATTTATAATGCATGAATGTTGCATTGCAGCATTTACTTAATATCAGCTCCCTGCTGATATCGATTGCATGTATTCCTCCCAATCACATGTAATCTGTATTGCCGAAAGGCAATACCTCCCTGTTAGACTAAGCCGGCCTCTTCATTGAGGCCGGTCTTTTTTTTGCAACAGATTTGAAAAACTTACCCGATATGTAGTTTTACATATTCACATTGAAGGGCAAAACCCAATATAATGAATAGATGATATTGAAATATATATCATCTAGGTGCCGGATTTTCTGGCAAGGGATGAGAGGTTTCCTCCCTTTCCTACTTATTCCTTTGCATCTCTATTCGAGATGCGCCTCCTGTCAGACTTGCCGGCCATTCATATGGCCGGCTTTTTTTGCCCGTCACAACCGCTTAATCGTGATGATGTCCGATAGGGCCTTCCTTAAAGAGATAATCCTTTAACTCTTTGTCCATGGTCGGGTCTTGACGGCGAATCCATTCCAGAACCATCGCCGCATGCTCTTTTTCTTCATCACGGTTATGGGC
The DNA here is from genome assembly GCA_937910835.1 of uncultured Alphaproteobacteria bacterium. GTDB lineage: Bacteria > Pseudomonadota > Alphaproteobacteria > Sneathiellales > Sneathiellaceae > Sneathiella. The sequence continues at coordinate 5,883 of CALEMG010000422.1, forward strand.
GAGAATCTTCTTCAATTCCTCATCTTTGCAGGCATCAACCCGCTGATTGTACCAGTCAACGGCTTCGAGTTCCTCCATCAGAGAGGTGATTGCTCTGTGCATATCTCGCGTTTCATCAGAAAGTTCCTCGATCGGCTCGTGATACCCTTCATTGGCCATATGGGTTTGCCCTCCTTGGCGTAATTTCGAATTATTCCAGTTTATTGGTTCCTCATTGATAGCAGAACCATCGGCTTTCGCAAGGCACCGCGACCGGAAAATTCACATACAGTTGACGCAGGGCAATATCACATAAAGAGACGTTCACCCTTCATATCCTTGTAGATATCGGCAACATACTCGCCATAGCCATTATAAAGAAGAGTGGGGATTTTCTCACCCGTGCCGATGTCCCGTTCTTTCGCCTGAGACCAGCGCGGATGGGATACTTCCGGATTAATATTCGCCCAGAAGCCATACTCATTCTTAATCAGTTTTTCCCAAAAAGTTACGGGCCGCTTATCCGTGAAAGAAAAGCGAACAATAGATTTGACCTGCTTGAAACCGTATTTCCATGGAGCAGCGAGCCGCAAGGGCGAGCCATTTTGCTTCGGCAGGGGCTTTCCATAAAGCCCTGGCACCATGAAGGTAAGATCATTTGTTGCCTCTTCGATCGTTAATCCGTCCGTATAAGGCCAAGGATACCAGAACTGCCGCTGACCCGGGGCGACGGATTTATCCTCAAACGTTTGCATGACAACATATTTTGCTCCCGATGTCGGCGCCGCCAGCTTAACGCGCTCTTTCATCGGAAACCCGCTCCAAGGCACAACCATTGACCAAGCCTCTACGCAGCGATGCCGGTAAAGCCGCTCTTCAAGGGGCAGCTTCGCGAGCAGATCGTCAATGTCAATTTCCATTTCCTTTTCGACCATGCCATCTATCTTGACGGTCCATGGCCTAATTTTAAGTGCCTGGGCAGCCTCATAGATTTCCTTGTGAGAGCCGAACTCATAGAAATTGTTATAGGTCGTCACAATTTTCTCCGGAGTCAGCGCCCGTGTGACTTTATACTGGTCATTGCGCGGGACAGGATACAGACCTGCGCTCGGATCGACATTATCTGCGGCAAAAGCCTCACCAAACGCAGCGTTCGAGCCAATTGAGGCAATCAAACCGGCGCCGGCCATGCCTTTAAGAATAGACCGCCGGTTCAAATAAGCACCTTCCGGCGTCGCCTTGGATTCTGGGAGTTCCCAGCCTTTTGGAGTTTTAATCAACACGCGCCCGATTCCTTCCGTAATTTACATATTACAGAAAATAATCGGGTGACGCGACTTCAACTACAAGTCAACAGTCTGTGAGCACGCTCCAGAACGCTTTTCAGTTCCGATTTTGGAGCACCTTTTCAGCGTTCTGACCCGTCAGTTCCTGAAGATGATCAAACTCACTACGATAGGTTCCTACCCCAAGTGTGACGGAACGCAGATCGACGATCAGATCATGCACCTCGGATTCCGGGATCATCGCTATGAGGGCATCCCACCCCTCCCATCCATCGCGCGCATCAAAGCCAAGGATCTGCCCACGACGACCGCTGACAATGCTGATGACTTTCGACGTGTATTCCGACGGCATGGAAAGCTCCACCTTATAAATAGGTTCCAGCAAGACCGGATCGCATTTCGGCATGCCCTCACTCATGGCAATCCGGGCGGCCGAGCGGAAGGAGTTTTCCGAGCTGTCGACCGAGTGGAATTGTCCGTCAAACAGGGTAACGGCGACATCGACGACGGGAAACCCGAGCGGCCCTTCAGCAAGATATTCTTTCACGCCATGCTCAACAGCCGGAATGTACTGACGAGGGACCGCACCCCCGACAATTTTCTCATTGAAGTTAAATCCCGATCCGCGCGGCAACGGTTTAATCTCGATATGCACATCGCCAAACTGTCCATGACCGCCGCTTTGCTTTTTATAGCGCGCATGCTGCTTCGCCGCTCTTCGAATTGCCTCCTTATAAGCGACTTTCGGGCGGCGGGCCTTGACGCTCAAACCATATTTATTGCGCAACCGGTCAAGGGCGACATTGAGATGGATTTCCCCCTGCCCTAAAAGGAGCAATTCCTGCGTCTCCTGCTTATGCTCTATCTTGAGAGATGGATCCTCCTCAACGATTTTATTAAGAGCCGCAGAGAGCTTGACCTCGTCATCGCGTTTTTCCGGCACCAGCGCGAAACTATAGACCGGTTCAAGAACGGCATCTGTCGGCGAGCTGATTGTTTTATCCGCCTTAAGCACATCGCCAGTTTGTGCGGCTTCCAGGCGTCCGAAAGCCACTATCTCCCCCGCGCTTACGCTACCCAGCTTTTCAGACTTTCCGCCCTGCAATCGGAACAAACCGCCGAGCCGGCCCGCGTGAAGGCTATCGCCGTCATTGACATGTCCAGACCATATGCGGGCCAGAGAGAGCTTGCCGCCCTGAGCAGACATGTAGGTCTTGATGATTTGAGCGACCACTTCGTCTGAATTGGCATCAAATCCAGCGCGCTCGGCAGCGAGAGAAGCCTCAGGCACTTCATGCCGCAAGGCTTTCAGGAGACGCCGCACACCATTTTCATTCTCCGCTGAGCCAAGAAATACCGGTGTTACCAACCCGTCGCGAAGATCATTCTGCAACAGCGAATATATTTCCTCCCGCTCCGGTTCGATATCCTCTAACAGTTCTTCCATCAAGTGATCATCAAAGTCGGCGAGTTTTTCGAGCATCGCAAAACGCGAAGTTCCCTCCTCCTCCGCCATTTCAGGCGGCAGGTCTATAATGCGCGATGCATCGCCCTCCTTGTAGACATAGGCCCGCTCGGAGGCGAGATCGACATAGCCGCTGATTATGCTATCCCTGAAAATTGGAACCTGACGCAGGACAAGAGCGCGATCGGACACCGCCTGAAGAGAGTTAAATAAATCATGTACGGAGCCGTAGGCCTTATCTATCTTATTCACAAAGACAAATGTCGGCAGTCCCTTTTCCTGCAGACTTTTTAACAATGGCGACAGAGTCAGCACACGGTCACTTTCCGGCTCACACACCACCACAGCGGCATCTACCCCGGCAAGCGCATTCTCTGTTTCCTGAAAAAATTCGATTGAACCGGGGCAGTCCAATATAGTGAATTCATCGCCGAGATATTGGGCATGGGCAGCGTTTACCTCTACGCTCATTTGCCGCTCCCTTGCTTCTTTGGAACTGTCCCCACAGGATGTCCCTGCCGTAACGCTTCCCTTTCTATCTGTCTCATTGCAAATATGCAGAATGGCTTCCAGAAGAGTGGTTTTCCCGCTTGAATAGGGGCCCACCAGCGCGATGCTGCGAGGCCCCTTTGGTTTGTCTACGACCATGACGCGCCTCCCTTGCTTGTTAGATAAATCTAATGTTCCTCCTCCGTCTTCAATGGTGCAAGAGAAAATTTCACGGCGCTGCGGGAGTGCGCAGAATTGCGCGACCGCCGTTTTATTTTTCTTATCCTTTGCTGAAACCATAAAAAAAGGCGGCCGAATCATCGACCGCCTATTGGCAACTATTTATCGCGGATTAGCTCAGGCTAGAACAGAACCGTTGAATGCGCTCGCAGGCCTCAGTAAGCGCTTCGGTTGACGTCGCATAGGAAACGCGGAAATGCGGTGACAAGCCAAATGCCTCGCCATGCACAACGGCCACGCCTTCTGTCTCAAGAAGAGCGGAAACAAAATCGAAGTCATTCTCGATTATCTTGCCGTCCGGCGTTTTCTTGCCGATGCACCCCTCGCAGGATGGATAGACATAAAAAGCCCCTTCTGGCATCGGACAATTCAGGCCGGTGGCCTGATTGAGCATGCTGACCACCAGATCGCGCCGCTCTTCAAAGACTTTCGACCGCTCATCGATAAAGCCCTGTGGTCCGTTTAGTGCCTCAACGGCCGCATACTGACTGATTGAGCAGGGATTGGAGGTGCTTTGTGACTGAACCTTCGCCATTGCCTTGATCAGTTCAACCGGCCCCGCGCCATAGCCGATCCGCCAACCCGTCATCGCATAGGATTTCGAGACTCCGTTCATGGTCAACGTCCGCTCATAGAGCTTAGGCTCCACTTCTGCCGGCGTTGCAAATTTGAAGTCGCCATAGACGAGATGCTCATACATATCATCGGTCAGAATCCAGACCTGCGGATGACGCAACAACACATCGGTTAGCGCCTTCAACTCATCATGGCGATATCCCGCGCCAGAGGGGTTGGAGGGAGAGTTGAAAATCAGCCATTTAGTTTTTGGCGTGATGGCCGCCTCCAAATCTGCAGGCTGCATTTTAAAACCATTTTTCGCAGTGGTCGGCACAAACACCGGCTCGCCGCCGCCCAACAGAACCATGTCAGGATAGGATACCCAATAGGGCGCCGGGATCAGGACTTCATCACCCGGGTTCAAGGTAGCAACCAGCGCGTTGTAAATAATCTGCTTGCCGCCGGTACCCACGGTTACCTGTGAGGGTTCATAATCAAGGCCATTGTCCCGCTTAAATTTCTCGCAGATTGCCTTTTTCAGCTCCGGAATTCCGTCCACAGCCGTGTATTTCGTCTTACCCTCATTAATCGCTCGAATTGCCGCTTCCTTGATATTGTCAGGCGTATCAAAATCCGGCTCTCCGGCGCCAAGACCAATCACGTCACGTCCGGCGGCCTTCAGCTCGGCTGCTTTAGTGGTCACAGCAATGGTAACAGAGGGTTTAATGCGTCCCAGGCTTTCCGCAATAATAGACATAACTTCCCATCTCTTTTGGCTAGGGTAAATTCAAGGCGCAGATGCGCGCCCACAAGCAACCGATCTATAGCGCTTATTCCGCCCTTAGACCACCCGCTTTTTAACGGCAGAAGCTAATTTCTCAATAAAATCCGGGACATCGCATATTCATTTTATTTTTACCATATTCAAGGAAGCTAATGGGCATTACCAACGGGAGATGAGAACAAGGAGATTATGCTCATATGTCCGGAACAGAGTACAAGTCCGACGAATTTGTTGCAATATTGGCGACTGAGGTCGGCAGTCTGGGCGTTGAAGTCGCCGAAATCGCAGGCCATCTCGCCGAGGTATCGACACGCAGCAAATTGCAGTCAAAACAGTTTGAAAACCTCTCTGAGGTCGCGACGAGCATGATTGCCGCCAACAACAAGATCAGTGAGGCGGCGCAAACCTCAAAATCAGCGACAACCCACACAGCCTCTGAAATTCATTCTTCCCGTGAAAAAATCCCTCATGCCGTTGGCGAGATACAGGAACTTGTTACTGGCGTTACAGAGCTTGAAGGCCAGCTCGAAGGCTTGAGTGAGGCGCTTGCCAACGTCGCCAAGGTAGCCTCCGGCATTGAAGGCATCGCCAGTCAAACCAACCTGCTTGCATTGAATGCAACAATCGAGGCCGCCCGCGCAGGCGAAGCCGGCAAAGGTTTCGCCGTTGTCGCGACCGAAGTGAAAAGCCTTGCCGATGAAACAAAAAAGGCGACCATTGAAATTACCAATACCGTCAAGATACTGACCGCACAGGTGAGTGAGTTGCAAGGTCAGGTTGCCGGAAATTCGGAACGGGCGAAGTCCGCACAGGACGGATCCGCCGATATTGCCGATATTTTTGAAACCGTGGAAAGCAACCTCACGCAGATCAGTGCAGAAATTTCCACTATGGCGTCGGACGCCAACAGTAATCTCACTCAATGCGATCTCGTCTCGACTGAACTTAACTCCCTGATGAGAAGTGTCGCGGAAACGGATGAGAATCGCTCGCTTGCGGACGCCAAGGCATCCGGACTGCTTCAGGTGAGCGAGACCCTTATCGAACTGATTGCGGGAAGCGGTCATGAAACGGTGGATACGCCCTTTATTCGTCTTGCAACGGAAACCGCCGCGGAAATCGCCAAGCAGTTCGAAGCCGCCGTCGATGAAGGGATTATCTCCCTGGATAACCTGTTTGACGAAAACTATCGCCCTGTAGACGGCACCAATCCCCTTCAGCAGATGACGAATTTCATCGATCTGACTGATCGCATTTTACCGAGTATTCAGGAGCCCGCGCTCAAATCGGACGACAGCATTGCGTTCTGTGCAGCTGTCGACCGGAATGGTTATCTACCCACACATAATAATAAATTTTCACTTCCGCAGCGGCCCGACGATCCCGAATGGAACGCCGCCAATTGCCGTAACCGCCGCATATTTGATGACCGGACAGGGCTCGCCGCAGGGCAGAACACCAAATCCTTTCTGCTGCAAACCTATCGCCGGGATATGGGCGGCGGAACCTTCGCGATGATGAAAGATTTATCAGCGCCTATTTTCGTGAAGGGGAGACATTGGGGCGGATTTCGCATCGGCTATAAACCGAGAAGTTAATCGCCTCTTAATGGGGAAGGCTCAATCGATTGGTCGGTGTGGGACTTAAATCTCCCTGAGCTTTCCGATGCCTCCTCCAATATCCAGTTGCGGAAGGCAGCTATTCGCGGACGCTCTGCAACATCTTCCGGACAGACGATATAATAGGCATGACCGGCCTGCATCGGTTGGACATCGAAAGGTTGAACCAACCGACCAGCGATTAGATCATCCGCCGCAAGCGTACTCCGGCCCAGCGCGACTCCCTGCCCCTCCATCGCAGCGGTAAGCAACATGGAGCTGTCATTGAAACTTGGTCCACGCTTCGGATCTACATCTGTAACCCCCGCCATGGCGAGCCAGGCCTGCCAATCGATCCGCATATCATCATGCAGCAAGGTGTGATATTTAAGGTCCTCCGGCATGCGCAAAGGATGCTCCCCTTCAAAGAGACTTGGGCTGCAAACCGGAAACATCACTTCTTCAGTCAGGAGCTTGTCCACCCGAAGGCCTGGATAATTTCCATGCCCGTATCGAATCACAACATCCACATCCTCGCGGTTGAAATCGGTGAGATGATCGGAGGCGGAGAGGCGCACGTCAATATCAGGGTGCGCATCCCGAAAGCGGCTAAGGCGCGGCAAAAGCCATCGCGCTGCAAATGACGGCAAGGTGTCTACATGAAGTGCCCCGGAGGCGTCCTCCTGCATAATCTTTTCAGTTGCCGACCCAATCATCTCAAGACCATTGCGGACATTGACAACATAGTTCTGCCCTTCATTAGTTAGGATAACCGCTCTATTCAATCGCTTGAACAAAGAAACACCGAGCCAATCCTCCAATGCCTTGACCTGATGACTGACGGCGGCGGGGGTCACGAACAATTCTTCCGCCGCCTTAGAAAAACTTAAATGCCGAGCGGCGGCTTCAAAACTGCGCAATGCCTTTAGTGGAGGAAGGCGCATATCCAACTCCCATTTCAGATTAGAAAAACTAACTCATTCTATTAGAATTTGTCGTTTGTAATCAAGACTGAAAATTGGCAAATATACCCCATCAGAACAACCGGAGAAGCCAGCGAGATGGCTCCTCTATGTAGGTAAAGGAGTAGGAAAATGGCAACGAAATCATATATAAATGGCGGAAATATGCACCTTGCACCTGCCAGAAGGCATGTTGGTGGCAACGGGATCATGGGTTCCATTGCATCAACAATCCTGAAATGGCAAGAACGGGAATCCATGCGGCATCAGCTTGCTGGCTTGGATAAAGAATATTTAACCGATATGGGGCTTTCAGCCTCGGAAGCAAAATTGGAAACTGCAAAATCTTTCTGGCAGTCATAAGTCTTTCAAGCCGCCGCCTGGAATTGTCCCCTTCCCCTGTCCAAGGACGTCCGGGCGGCACCCTGATTTCTGGCTATCAGTCATAGCCGCTTCTCATCAAAATTTCATAATTTGGCTCAGATATAGATGGAAATTTCAGGGTAACCACCCTATAACCAATCCATGCAGATTGAGAACAAAAATGAAACATCCGAACTGGAAGACGCCTCGGCGCCCTTCATTCCGCATCGCCCACTCCGGCCTGAAAAATCAGAAGGCGGTATCGCCTTCGAGGTTGTCTCGGAATATGAACCGGCCGGCGATCAGCCTGAAGCCATCAGCGACCTTGTCGCCGGCATAAAACAGCATGAAAAAGATCAGGTTCTTCTGGGCGTAACCGGTTCGGGAAAGACCTTCACGATGGCCAAGGTCATCGAGGAAATGCAACGACCAACGCTCATTCTTGCCCATAACAAAACGCTTGCCGCGCAGCTCTATGGCGAGATGAAGGCGTTTTTCCCTAATAACGCCGTTGAATATTTTGTCTCTTACTATGACTATTATCAGCCTGAGGCCTATGTCGCTCGGACGGATACCTATATTGAAAAAGACGCCTCGGTGAATGAGCAGATCGACCGTCTTCGCCATTCCGCTACGCGCGCGCTTCTTGAACGGGATGATGTTATCATCGTCGCCTCCGTGTCCTGTATTTACGGTATCGGTTCGGTTGAGACCTACAGTGAAATGACACTTGACTTGAAGGTCGGCAAGGAGTTCGACCGACAGAATCTACTCCGTCAGCTGGTGGAAATTCAGTACCGTCGCAATGATGCAAGTTTTACGCGCGGCACTTTCCGGGTACGCGGTGACACCATTGAGATTTTTCCGGCCCATTTGGAGGATCGCGCCTGGCGCCTCTCGCTTTTTGGTAATGAGTTGGAAAGCATCACGGAATTTGATCCCCTGACGGGAGAGAAAGCGGGCAGCCTTTCGGAAGTGCGCGTCTATGCGAACAGCCATTACGTGACGCCAAAACCAACATTAAAGCAGGCTCAGGAGAAAATTAAACAGGAACTCAAATCCCGCCTTGTCGAGTTCGAGGCTCAGAACAAGCTGCTTGAAGCGCAGCGCCTTGAACAACGAACCATGTTTGACCTTGAAATGATGGAAGCAACGGGCGCCTGCGCGGGTATCGAGAATTACTCACGCTATCTATCCGGTCGCGGCCCAGGGCAGCCACCACCAACCTTGTTCGAATATCTGCCGGACAACGCCATGCTGATGGTTGACGAGAGCCATGTCACCGTCAGCCAGATTGGCGCCATGTATAAAGGCGACTTCCGCCGTAAATCGACGCTCTCCGACTATGGCTTCCGCCTGCCCTCCTGCATGGACAACCGTCCGCTCAAATTTGAGGAATGGGAGGCTATGCGCCCGCAAACGGTATTCGTTTCCGCCACCCCTGGCCCATGGGAGTTAGAACGGACAGGTGGCGCATTTGTGGAGCAGGTCATCCGCCCAACGGGGCTGACGGACCCGGAATGTATTATCCGCCCGGTTGATCAGCAGGTAGACGACCTGATGCGCGAGAGCAAGCTATGCGCTGCAAAGGGCGAACGTGTGCTGGTCACCACATTAACCAAGAAAATGGCGGAGGATTTGACTGAGTATTTCCATGAAAACGGCATCAAGGTCCGCTATCTCCATTCGGATATCGACACACTGGAGCGCATTGAAATCATTCGCGATCTTCGTCTTGGCACCTTTGACGTACTGGTCGGCATCAACCTGTTACGTGAAGGGCTGGATATTCCTGAATGTGCGCTTGTCGCCATTCTTGATGCGGATAAGGAGGGTTTCTTGCGCTCCTCCACCTCATTGATTCAGACAATCGGCCGCGCGGCGCGAATTGTGAATGGCCGCGTCATCCTCTATGCGGACAAGATCACGAACAGCATGCAGTTCGCTCTCGATGAGACGAAGCGACGCAAGGACAAACAAGAGGCATTCAACGCAGAACACGGGATTACTCCCATGTCGATCCGGAAGAATATCGACGATGTCATGCAGAGCGTCTATGAACAAGATCATTATAACGTCAGCCTGGGTCTCGACGACGCAAGTCATATGATCGGCCATAACCTTGAAGCCCATATCGAAGACCTTGAGAAGAAAATGCGCACAGCGGCCGGAGATCTGGAATTTGAAGAAGCGGCACGGCTGCGCGATGAGATCAAAAAGTTGCAGGACCGCGAGCTTGGCATCGGCGGCCCGAATAGCGGTCGCCCGCAGGGACGCTCAAGCAAAGGAAGGTCTGGCAGCGGCCATGTGCTTGGCGGGCGCTCCCGTAACAGCTAATTCTCGAACGCGAGAAAGCCATACCGCCGGAGAATTTCTCGCCCTTCTTCAGACCGCACAAATTTATAAAATAGATCGGTTGAATGGCCATCATTCCCTTTGATCTTCGCCATGGCATAGGAAATCGGAGGATGGGAATCTCGTGGGAACACCGCGGCAAGCTGAATATTCTTGGCAAGTCGCATATCTGTTTCATAGATGATCGCGAATGGCGCCTCTCCCCCGTCCACAAGGGCCAGAACCGCCCGGACATTGGGCAGCATAACCAAGTTATTCTTTACCTTATCCCATAGATTAAGGGATTGAAGTGATGCTTTTGCATAGGTGCCTGCGGGTACATGCGCAGGGTTGCCAATAGCCAGTCGTCCCGCCCCAAGAATGGCTGGAAACTTCTCGAACTGGAAAGGACTGGGAAGGTTGGCCTCGCTTGGGGCGACAAGGATCAGATTATTGGACGCAATTGTCGCCAGGCTTCCCTGCTGAATCAGTTCCGCCTGATCGAGATAATCCATCCAAGGCAAATTCGCAGAAATAAATATATCAGCCGGCGCACCTTCCTTGATCTGACGTGCTAGGGTTCCGCTTCCGGCGAAGGAGGCGATTACAGGAAATCCGGTTCGCTTTTCAAAGGCTGACCCAAGTGCGGAAACGGCCTCAGACGTGCTGGCTGCCGCGAAAACAACCACATCCTCTTCCGATGCATGCGCTGTCGCAGTAAATACAGTGAAGAGCAAAAGCAGCACCAATAACCGCTGCAAAAACATCTGATAGTATCCATAGGCCATCATCACTTCGCCCCTTTTTCCGTCTACTACGTGAAAATAAGAAACTTTATGCTAGTCTAGGATTAATCCGGCGCATTCGCAATCGACGAGGCTTATCAATGACAATGCTAATAAGGCTTTTCTTTGCCTTTACTTTTCTGCTCCTGTCCACGGGCTCGTCATCCCCTGTTCTCGCCAAACCGCTCCCGCCGGAAAACTGCGTGGATCGACCATTTGATGAGGGACGGCTCTGGAAGGTATCGCGAGAGGACGTACCGCCGAGCTATATTTTTGGCACCATGCATTCCCGAGATCCACGCATTCTTCACCTTCCCGGAGTCGTCATGCAGGTTTTTATTGCCTCCAGCACGGCAATTTTCGAAACCTCCCTGAAGGATGACGAACTAGCCCGCAATCAGCAACGGCTACTTCTCAACCCCGGAGAAAGCCTGCGAGAAAAGGTCGGTTCCGAACGGTTCGATATGCTTGCCAAACTTGTCGCACCCTATGGAATGGACCCTGGGACGCTCGACCGGGTAAAGGTCTGGGCAGCCGCAACGATTATAAGTCAGCCGCTGCCCGCCGGAGGAAATAGTGGCCGCTCTTTAACCCTGCTCGATAAGGAACTTGAGAAATCAGCCCGAATAGCCGGAAAGCGCGTGAGCGCCCTCGAAAGCAATAAAGAGCAACTGGATATTTTTGATTCCATGTCAGCAACCGTGCAACTTGAATATCTGGATCAAGCGATGGCGGAACATGCCAAACTCGATGAAGAACTCGAAAAAATGACGAGCTACTATCTTTCGGGCAATACGGGCTGGATTGCCTGCGATCTTGAGGAAACCCTTGAAGGCGTAAGTTCAGCGCTCAATAAAATCATGACGGCAGACCTTATCTATATACGGAACCACCGCATGGTGGAACGGATGCTTCCCGAATTGGCACGCGGAAATGTATTTGTCGGCGTTGGCGCTCTTCATCTTCCGGGGGATGAGGGAATTCTCTCCCTTCTCAGGAAAAAAGGATTTACCATCGAGCGAAAATATTAGCGACGAATTTCCAAATACACCGCGGTACCATGGTCACACCTTCGAACAAAACCACCATCCGGCCCGAAATGACGCTAGTTTAGCGCCTTTTCCCCTTTTACTGTTACCTAGCCATGTCTATATAACAACCAATTGTCTTCTTGGAACAGTGGTGACGGGATGAGTGTAACGGGAAATTATTCACGGGGTGTATGCCCTATATGATGTACCTACAAGTAGCTGCTGGTCTGGTTATCCTTCTGGTTTGCGGTGAACTCCTTGTCCGGGGCTCGGTTGCCCTTGCCGAGCAGTTAGGCGTGTCCAAGCTGGTGATCGGCTTTACGATAATCGCATTTGGCACCTCGGCGCCGGAACTGGTGGTGTGTATTCAGGCCGCACTTGATGGCGCGCCGGGAATAGCCTTCGGCAATGTAATTGGCAGTAATATTGCCAATATTTTGCTGGTCATCGGTGTCCCGGCCCTGATCTATCCACTGGTCTGTGACACGCGTTCTGCACTGCGCGACTGCCTTATCATGGTTTCCGGCTCCATCCTCTTCATGGTTCTGGCATGGAATGGTGTAATCCAATTCTGGCAAGGCGCTCTTCTTGTCGGCTTCCTTGCCGCCGTCGTGCTCAGATCCTATTACCGCGCCCGCAAAGAGGGCGACGAAGGTGCGGAAGAGGCCTTGGAAGAGTATGAACAGAATATGCCGAAAAACATTTTCGTCAGCATAATTTTTGTTCTGATGGGCCTTCTCGGCCTGATACTTGGCTCCCACTTGCTTGTGCAGGGCGCAGAAACCATTGCCAGAATTGCCGGCGTGTCGGACGAAATCATCGGCCTGACTCTTGTCGCGCTTGGCACCTCTCTCCCCGAACTCGCCACTTCGATCATCGCTGCGTTTCGCCGTCATGGGGATGTTGCAATCGGGAATGTCCTTGGGTCCAACCTGTTCAACATCACCGGCATCATAGGCGCAACCGCAATCGTCGAGCCGATGCAGGCGCCAATGCAGGTCTTACATTTCGATTTGTGGATAATGCTATTTGTGTCACTTCTCATGATCCCGATTTTTATTTCCAAAAGACCCATCGGACGGGTTTTGGGCGGCGCCTTTTGCATTGCCTATGTCGCCTATGTCACGGCGCAGTTTTATGGTATGTCTGGCGTCTATGCCGCACCGGTGCACTAAGAAATTAAATCGGAACATCGCGTGAATGCCAAATAACGTCTTAATTACAGGAGCTGGCCAGCGTATCGGCCGCGCCATTGTCAGGGCCTTTGCCGATAATGGCTGGGGAATCGCGCTACACTATCACCAATCAAGATCGGAAGCCGAAGCATTAAGAAATGATCTTTCCAAATCCGGAGTACAGGTCATGCTTGTCAAAGCCGATCTGACGGACGCAACCGATGTTGCCAAAATCATTCCTGCAGCGACCGACACCCTCGGACCGTTAAACTGCCTGGTGAATAATGCGGCCTTGTTTGAGAAAGATACGATTGCTGACGTGACGGTTGAAAGCTTCCACAAGCATCTCGACACGAACCTTCTGGCGCCTATGCTGCTCACTCAAGGCTTTGCCCGGCAGCTCCCCAAGGGAGTGCAAGGCAATATAGTCAATATCGCAGATCAGCGGGTTTTCAACCTGCGCCCGGAGTTCATGTCCTACACCTTAAGCAAAACGGGGCTCTGGACGCTTACACAGACAACAGCAATGGCGCTCGCCCCGCATATCCGCGTCAATGCCATTGGGCCCGGGCCTACCCTGGCAAATACAAGACAGACGGCGGCGCAATTCAAACAGCAGCAAGAATCAGTTCCCTTAGGGTATGGTCCGACACCTGAGGAAATCGCCCTCGCGGTCCAGTTTATCCTGACGGCGAAATCGATGACAGGTGAGTTTGTTTCCCTTGATGGTGGCCAGCATCTACCAATATATCAAAGTGAGGCGAAAGAAGGTGCGCATGAATAAGACTACGACTGCCAATGTTCTTTATCCCGGACAAATGCCCCGGCCGACCTCAACGCATAAGGTTTTTATCAACGACCTTATGGTGGACATGCTGATCGGCGTTTACTCGCATGAGAAATCCACGCCGCAACCCGTTCGCTTTAACATTGAGATGACGGTTACCGATTCCCATACCCCTCTCGCCGATAACTACAAGAATGTGGTTTGCTACGAGACCATCTCGAATCACGTCACCAGCATGGCAAAAAGCGAGCATGTTAACCTCGTCGAGACACTCGCCGAGAAGGCCGCGGCAATCTGCCTTGAACATGAAAGGATTAGCCTAGTGACAGTAAAAGTTGAGAAGCTTAACGCCATCAAAAACACGACAAGCGTTGGCGTTGAAATTATTCGCGGAAAGTCTTAAGTCCGGCGAAGAAAACATAAAAATCGTAAAATTTGACGAAATCTCGGCAATAGTTGTGCACATTCCGGCGGAAACCCCTCAGTTCCCCTGCGATACCCGAAAAAAATTACGTTTTTCCCGGAACCTCTGGCTTGACTTTTAAAAATACTATATAATTCAAATAGTTATAAAATTGCTTAAAAATTAGGCAGTGTCGTCAAAGGCTAGGTTTACCACGCCCTGCAGCAGCATGTCAGAGGCTTATTCACAAAGTTTTCCACAGATATCGTGGATAGTGTAAAAAAACTGTAACAGCAAAAATTGAAGGGATTTTTTTCATCTCTAATGTCTCATATGAATAAGGGGGTTAGAGTGTTTTACTGAAAATCGTTTTAAGTCCACCTACTAAGCTATCGTAGCTTTTTACGAACTGATAACGTTAATGATGCAGCAAAGTTCAGAATCGACCGACGACAACAGCGAATCACCTTTCCGCCGTGGCGCTAGAGTGATCGAACGATTCCTAAAAAACCTTCCCACCTCCCCCGGCGTATACCGCATGATAGATGCAGCGGGTCAGGTTCTCTATGTCGGTAAGGCCAAGAATCTGAAAAACCGGGTCAGCTCCTATGTGAAGACGGCGGGTCAGTCGACGCGCATTATGCGCATGGTTTCGCTCACCCGCTCCATGGAATTTGTCTCGACCCATACCGAAGTGGAGGCGCTGCTCCTCGAAGCCAATCTGATCAAGAACCTGAAACCTCGTTATAATATCATCCTGCGGGACGACAAATCCTTTCCCTATATCCTGATTACCGGCGATCATGAATGGCCGCAAATCACCAAGCATCGCGGCGCAAGGTCCCGCAAGGGCGAATATTACGGCCCCTTTGCGTCCGCCGGTGCCGTGAATGAGACACTCGCGACATTTCAACGGCTGTTCCCATTACGCTCCTGCTCAGACTCCGAATTTCAGAACCGCACCCGCCCCTGCCTGCAATATCAGATCAAACGCTGCTCTGGCCCCTGCGTAGGACTCATCAGCCGTGAAGACTATCTCGATGTCGTGGATGAGGCCCGAAGCTTTCTCTCAGGCAAGAGCCATATGCTGCAGGAAAAGCTTGCGGACCGGATGCAGGCAGCGAGTGATGCGCTTGATTTCGAGCAAGCTGCCATTCAGCGTGACCGACTCAAAGCAATGGCACATATCCAGTCGAAGCAAACGATTAACCTACCCAGCGTCGAGGAAGTCGATGTCATCGCAGCCTATCAGGAAGGAGGTCAGACCTGTGTTCAGGTCTTTTTCCTTCGTTCCGGGCAGAACTATGGTAATCGCGCCCATTATCCGACCCATAACAAAGATGACGATCCATCCGATATCTTGAGTGCCTTTATCGGCCAGTTTTATGACGGGAGAAGCGCCCCCCGGCGTATCTGGACAAGCCATGAACTCACGGATGCCGATCTGATCGGGGAGGCCTTGTCGATCGCATCCGAACGAGTCGTCAAGATTGAAACGCCAAAAAGGGGCGCAAAGCGGGAAATGGTCGAGCATGCGCTCTTGAATGCGAAAGGCGCCCTGCTGCGTCGCATGGCGGAAAATGCGACCCAGCGCAAACATCTGGAAGGCGTTGCGGCAGCATTTGGCCTTAACGAACCGCCCACCCGCATAGAAGTTTATGATAATAGCCATATTTCCGGCACCCATTCTGTCGGCGCGATGGTAGTCGCCGGGCCAGAGGGGTTTGAGAAAAAAGCCTATCGCAAGTTCAATATCAAAAATACTGCTCTCGCGCCCGGCGACGATTATGGCATGATGCGTGAGGTTCTGACACGGCGTTTTTCCCGCCTGCAAAAGGAGGACCCGGATAAGGCCGGGCCTGCTATTTCCGGCTCAAGGGAACAATGGCCTGATCTGATCCTGATAGATGGAGGCCAAGGACAGCTTAGCGTCGTACAGGAAGTTTTTGACGAACTTGAGATCAGTGATGTCGCTCTTGTCGGCATCGCCAAGGGACCCGACCGAAATGCCGGACGAGAGCGGTTCTTTATGACTGGAAAATCCCCTTTTTCACTCCCTGAGAAAGATCCTACTCTCTACTTCCTGCAAAGACTTCGTGACGAGGTGCATCACTTCGCCATTTCAACGCATCGAGCGAAACGATCCCGGGCAATCGGACGATCTCCACTTGATGAAATTCCGGGTATCGGCGCCAAACGCAAGAAGGCGCTCCTCAACCGGTTTGGCTCTGCCAAGGGGGTCGAACAGGCGGCGTTGAGTGATCTGCAGGCGGTGGAAGGGATTTCCCGTGCAACCGCTGAAACCATCTATCAGTTTTTCCATGAAGAAAGCTGATTTCTACTCTTTAATTCGACTAGCCGCGTGCCTATACTGTTTTTTTCACCAGCCGTCTGCGTCACATAACCCATGCTATCAAGCTTACCAAATTTACTGACACTTTCACGTATCGTTGTCATTCCTCTTCTGCTGGCGGCCCTTTTTTTGCCGGGAAAACTGGGAAGCTGGGTGCCGCTTGGCCTTTTTATCGCTGCCGGAATAACGGATTTCTTGGATGGGTATTTCGCGCGGCGCTACCGGCAAACCTCAAATCTCGGACGGTTTATGGACCCCGTCGCGGATAAGCTGCTTGTTGCCTCGGTTCTGTTCGTTCTCGTGGGCATCGGGCGCATTGGTGAGTGGGACCTTATTCCCGCCACGATTATTCTCTGTCGGGAAATAATGGTATCAGGATTGCGCGAATATCTGGCGGAATTGCGGATCGGCATGCCAGTCAGTAAACTCGCCAAATGGAAAACAGCCGCTCAAATATTTGCCCTTTGCTTCCTGTTGGGAGGGCCCGCAGTTACAGGCCAGTTCGACGCCATCCTTATCGGTCGGATATTGCTCTGGGCTGCTGGCTTACTTACAGTCTGGACTGGATATGACTATTTACGCCTCGGCCTAAAGCATATGATGGAAGAAGGGGCGTAATCACGCGGATGTGGGCAATTGAAGTATGAAAATCATCGGCATTTCAGGCTGGAGCGGAAACGGTAAGACGACTCTGCTAACGCGATTGATCCCGGCGCTGATCGGACGCGGTTTCAAGGTTTCAACAATCAAGCACGCGCACCACAAGTTCGATATTGATACGCCGGGCAAGGATTCCTATCGCCATCGGGAGGCCGGGGCCGAGGAAGTACTTATTTCCTCGTCAAGCCGCTGGGCCCTGATGCATGAAAACCATGACCGTGGCGAGGCGCATCTTGAGGAACTTATCGCCAAGATGGCGCCCGTGGATATTCTCCTTGTTGAAGGATTCAAGTCTGAAGACTTTCCAAAAATCGAAGTTTGGCGCCGGGAAAGCGGCACGGATCCAAGAGTTACCTCAGATAGCAGTATTGTCGCGTTGGCGACGCCCGAACTTTCCTACACAGCGCCTGTCCCGGTTCTCGATTTGAATGATGAAAACGCCATCGCGGAGTTCATCATTCAGTTTTTCAAGCTGGAGGTGGCCGCCCATGGCACGGCTGGCTAACGATTGCTTTGCAAATCCGTCGGAGATGATCAGCGCCGCGGAAGCGCTTGAAAAGATCTCTGCAGCTGCCGCCCCCGTCGTCGGCGCAGAGAATATATCCCTGTTCGACGCCGAAGGCCGTATCTTGGCCAAGGATGTGACCTCCTCTCGCAATGTGCCACCCGCAGATAATTCTGCCGTTGATGGATACGCCTTTCGGTTTTCAGACTATGAAAAGGACTCCGATAGGCCTTACGACATTATGGGACAGAGCAAGGCAGGGCATCCCTGGAAAGGCTCATCAGCGACCAACGCCGCCATCAAGATACTGACCGGGGCGATCATGCCGGAAGGCTTTGATACCATTGCCATGATCGAAGATGTATCATTGCAGAACAATCAAGTTATCTTGCCGACTGGACTAAAGGCCGGTGCCAATTGCCGCAGGATGGGGGAGGATATTCGCGAAGGACAAGTCCTTCTGAAAAAAGGAACGCGTCTTCGCCCACAGGAACTTGGGTATCTTGCCTCCGTCGGACTGGGAACCGTTCATGTTTTCAAGCAGCTGAAAGTCGCGCTTTTCTCCACAGGGGATGAATTGATCGATCCCGGGGAGACGGGCTCCCCCACAAACACCTATGACAGCAATCGGTTGATCCTTTCCGGTCTTCTTGCTAATCATGGATGCTCTGTCACGGATCTCGGTATCTTGAAAGACCGTCTTCCCATCGTCCGTACCGCCCTGAAAGAGGCGGCAAAAAATCATGATCTGGTTCTTACCTCCGGCGGCGTTTCCATGGGGGATGAGGATCACGTCAGAACCGCGCTCAGCGATATTGGCCATTTGCATTTTTGGCGTATTGCCATCAAGCCGGGGCGTCCGTTGGCCCTCGGTCAGATTGGCAATACGGCCTTTGTCGGCTTGCCAGGAAACCCGATAGCAGCTCTCGTTTGCGCGTTGATGTTTGTCCGCCCATTGATTAAAATCCTGAACGGCGCAAATGCGGAACCTCCCCTGTCCTTCAAAGTAGCGTCAGATTTCAACATGAAAAAGAAATCTGGTCGCACGGAATGGCTGCGGGGTCGATATTCCGTTACGGATGACGGCTTCGGAACGGCCGAAAAATACCCAACGGAGGGCTCCGGCAT
>CALEMG010000423.1 GCA_937910835.1 uncultured Alphaproteobacteria bacterium
GCAACGAAAGACTGACAGGTAGCAGAAAGATGAGGTTGAGCGGTGGCAACGCGGCCGCGATAAGCAGGCCCAAAACAAAGGCGAGAAGATACTTTTTAAACCGGGATAAACTAGAAACCCAGAGGTTCAGGGTTGTCATTCAGCTAGTTCCGCATCCGGCGTATGTCGCCGAATTCTGACCTTTTTGACTTTTCTGGGATCCGCATCGATGATTTCAAAATCTAGCCCGCCGGAATGAGAGATAATTTCCCCGCGCGCCGGGATTTGACCGGCAAGCTGAAATACGAGGCCGCCGACCGTATCTACTTCATCGTCTTCGGGAAGCAAGTCTATTTCCACGAGCGTTTCAAGCTCCTCGATTGAGGCGCGTGCATCGGCTTCAAGCATACCATTCGCACCGACGACGATCAGCGGGCCTTCCTGTTCGTCATGTTCGTCCTCGATGTCACCGACAATTTCCTCGACTAGGTCCTCGATCGTGACCAGCCCGTCAATACCACCATATTCATCAACAACGGCCGCCATATGAATATGTGTCGCCCGCATCTTAAGCAAGAGATCAGGAACCGTCATTGATGGCGGAACGAAAAGGATCTCACGGCGAAAGTTCAACCAGTCACCCCCGTCTTTTTCGCTCCAGAAATTGATCAGGTCCTTGATGTGAAACATGCCGGTTACGTTATCGAGAGTCTCGCTGTAAACGGGCATGCGTGAATGGCTCGTTTCCTTGAACCGCTCCACCACCTCATGCAAAGTCGAATTGGCATCGATTGCCTCTATGTCGGCGCGGGGTACTAACACGTCACTGATGCTGAGCTCGCTAAAACTCAGGATGTTGGTCAACATCAATTTTTCGGTAGCGTTTATGGATTGCTCGGGATCATCATGTTCCTCGATCAATTCTTCCAGCGTTGAGCGGACGCTTCGATCAGTTTGCTGTCCTATCCCCAGTACTCGTTTGAGCATATTCAGGACACCATTTGAGGATTTAGGCGTTGTCGGGCCTTCCGGTGTTTCGGGAAGACTTTCGCTCGACACATTCTCGGTCATTTTTGGTCAGGGGTCTCCTGTCGCGGTTGATCAGAAAGTTCGTAGGGATTGGAAATATTTAAGCTTTGCAAGATCATGATTTCAAGATTTTCCATCTTTTCAGCTTCATTTTCTTCCATATGATCAAAACCGGCAAGGTGTAAAACGCCGTGAACCAGCAAATGTGTCAAATGATCGCGGATGCTCTTGTTCTGCTCGGCAGCTTCGCGGATCAATGTTTCTCTCGCCATGACAATATCACCGAGCAGTAGCGGCTCTTCCATCAACATGGCATTTGTGAGTTCTGTTTGGTCAAGCGGCGTATCAGGAAAAGAAAGAACGTTCGTTGGTTTATCCCTTTTACGGTAATCCTTGTTCAGGGTTTGAATTTCCGCATCGCCCGTGAACACGAGACTGATCTCTATTGCTGGCTTTAGGGCATCGGCCAGGGGCGCAAGACGGAATTCCTTGCAGACAGAAAGAAGCGTTGCACTGACAGCTTCCGCCGCCAGGCTGTTAATGTCTGAAACAGCCTCTCGCCACGACGGATCAGTGACTGTTGTCGCAAGATCGATGGTAAAGGGAAGGTCTTCCATCAGGACATCAGGATTTTCGCGCCTTCAGTGCCAGCTGTTTCTCCCGGTCATGTTCTCCATAGGCGCGAACGATACGGGTCACCAGTGGATGGCGGACAACATCGGATTCACCGAAATTGATGAAATCGACACCCTTGACGCCCTTTAAAATCTCAACCGCCTCATGCAACCCGGAACGCATCCCAAGCGGTAAATCTACCTGGCTGAGATCGCCGGTGACTGCCATGCGGGAGTTTTCGCCCATGCGGGTGAGCAGCATCTTCATCTGCACCGGCGTTGTATTCTGTGCCTCATCGAGAATAATGGCTGCATTGGAAAGCGTCCGGCCGCGCATAAAGGCCAGCGCGGCCACCTCGATTTCACCATTTTCAAGGCGTTTGACGACCTCTTCCGCCGGCAGCATGTCATAAAGTGCGTCATAAAGCGGCCGTAAGTATGGATCGATCTTGTCGCGCATATCGCCCGGCAGGACCCCAAGCTTTTCGCCGGCTTCCACAGCCGGACGTGCTAAAATCAGTCTATCTACCTTGTTTTCGATCAGCATGGCGACCGCATTTGCGACGGCAAGATAGGTTTTGCCCGTACCAGCTGGTCCAAGACCGAAAACCAACTCATGGGTGCGTAAGGAATTTACATAGACGCCCTGATTGGTCGAACGAGGCGTGATCCGCCGCCGCTTGGTAACGATCAGGCCGCTCTCTCCGGAGACGGTGCCGCGGCTCCCGTCTTCCGCCGGAGCATCGCTTGCCATGCGTATGGCGCCATCAACCTCGCCTTCGGTGACATCCATCCCTTTTTTCAGTCGCTCATAAAGATCCTGCAGAACGCTTTTCGCCGCGGCCTTTGCCGTGTTGCTACCGGACACCGCCATCTTGTTACCACGAGATACAACAGAAACATCAAGCCCCTGTTCGATCCGTGCGAGATAACGGTCATGCTCCCCGACGAGCTGGGCGAGCAGGTGATTGTCGTCAAATTCAAGAATGGTCGCATTGTTCTTGTCAGGACTGGACTTTGAGCTGGATTGATTTTTTGCCACGTTTGTTCCTATGCCGCGTCTGCGACACTACCGGGTTTCAATTCGCCACGTAGAGAGTTTGCATTTCCCTCTTGTACAATGACAGTTGCAATGCGCCCAATTCGATGGGAGGGTGAGGGAACGAAGACGGACTGCATATAGGGGCTGCGGCCGACAAGCTGCCCTTCACGTTTTCCTTCCCGCTCCAGCAGGACATCGATCTCCTTGCCTACAAAAGTCTGGTTATAGGCAAGCTGTTGCTCGTTCAGAAGTGTCTGTAGTTGCGCAAGTCGTTCGGATTTTACCGCCTCATCGATCATGTCGCTGTCCAGCGCGGCTGCGGGTGTGCCCGGGCGCGGGCTGTATTTAAAGCTATAGGCCTGTGCATATTCGACGTCGCGCACCAACTGGAGGGTGTCTTCAAATTCCTGATCCGTCTCGCCCGGAAATCCGACAATAAAATCGCCCGATAATGCGAGGTCCGGCCGGTAGTGACGGAGCTTGTCAATAATACGCCGATACTCATCCGCTGTATGGCGTCGGTTCATTGCCGCGAGAACGCGATCGGAGCCAGCCTGAACGGGCAGATGAAGGTAGGGCATAAGAATATCGACATCTCGATGCGCTTGGCAGAGATCTTCCGTCATCTCCAGTGGATGCGAAGTTGTGTAACGCAGCCGGGCGAGACCATCAATTTCCGCGAGCGCATAGATCAGGCGCGCAAGGTTTACCGGCTTCCCATCTGCCCCTTCACCGTGATAGGCGTTTACATTCTGTCCGAGCAGGGTGAATTCCCGCGTTCCACCGACGACCATGCGCCTTGCCTCGTCTATAATCGCGGCGACCGGACGCGAAAACTCCGCTCCCCGGGTATAGGGTACGACACAAAAGGCGCAGAACTTATCGCAGCCTTCCTGAACGGTGAGAAAAGCACTGAGGTTCTTGTCGATTGCCTCTTCAGGCAGATAATCAAACTTGGGTTCGACCGGGAACTCCGTCTCCAAAATATGGCCGACGCCACGCGTTGCCTGCGCCACCATTTCCGGAAGCTGATGATAGGATTGCGGGCCGAACACCATATCCACATAGGGTGCCCGTTTCATAATCTCCGCCCCTTCGGCCTGCGCCACACATCCGGCAACGGCGATAATCATGTCGCCCTTATCACGGGATTTTTTGTCTGCGCGCATATTACGCAGGCGACCGAGTTCGGAAAATGTCTTTTCCGATGCTTTTTCGCGAATGTGGCAGGTGTTGAGAATTGCCATATCCGCGTCTGCGGGTTTGTCTGTCAGAGTGTAGCCGAGAGGGGCCATCAAGTCTGCCATGCGGGCTGAATCATAGACATTCATCTGGCAGCCATATGTCGAGATATAGAGTTTTTTATTCACGCGTCCTAGTCAACCTCATCCGTCCCGAAGGTCTTGTCCATCAATCCAGACAATCATTTTATCATGGGTAAATCAGTAGTTATATGACAAATAGAGAAGCATGGCTTGGATTTCACGGGAAAAATTGTCAAATTCGCATTTTTCCCGAAATTTTAAGGCATTAAGGCTCTTCTCGTCCTGTTAATGCCCGACTGAGGCTTTTCGCGATGGTCAGTTGACAATCACTCGCCATTGTTTTCCGAGAATCATAGTCATCAATCGTCACTGGCGGGTGAAACCGCAACTCTGCCGTTATCGTGCCCCGTTTTAGAAACTCCCAGACGTGGCTGAGTAGCTCTTCATCCCCGACCCAGGCGACGATTCTCATCGTGCCGCGGGTCAAAGGGATTCCGTTCAATCGGCTATAGGCGACGGTGACGGGCTGCACCAGAAGATGGCGGCCGTTGATCTCTCTCTCCGCCAAGCCGAAATACGCACTCTTGAAATTCTGGATGATGATCCCGTTTGACGAAGTACCCTCCGGGAACAGGAACAGGTTATCGCCATTTTCTAGATGCTCTTGCATCTCTCCTTTATGGCCTTTAATGGCAGGGCGCGTGCGTTCGATAAAAATTGTCTGCTGCAGTTTAGAGATCGCTCCGACGAAAGGATAGCGCTCCACCTCTTTCTTGGCGACGAAGCTGCCCGGAATAACTTTTCCGACCACCGGGATATCAAGCCATGAAATATGGTTGATCACAAAGAGCGTCGGGTCGCCATGCTCAATCTTGCCCGACACAACAACCTTGACCCGTAGCAGCCAACAAAGCCCTGTATGGAAAAGCTGCGGAATGTGGTATCGGTGCTGCTTAAAAAACAGCAGAGCGACCACCTGAAAGGGCACCAAAAATGCCGCCCATAAAAGGACAGCCAGCACAGTAAGAATTGGGCGGATGTTAGTCATAAACGGGGGTGCGCGGAACCATTAATCGAATTTTTTGCTGTGAATCGTCTGCTTGATATTGACGACCGATTCTTCGGGAGACACTTCCGCCTTCACCGATTTTGACAGTGGCTTTCCATACAGTTCAAGCCGGTGATCGATCAGCTCGAAACCAAGTTCTTTGGCAATCTTTTTCTGCAATTCCTCGATCTGATCACTCGTAAATTCAATTACCTGGCCTGTTTGCACATTGATCAGGTGATCATGGTGATCTTCGGATGCTTCCTCATAGCGTGCCCGGCCGTCACCGAAGTCATGCCGCTCCAGAATACCGTTTTCTTCGAACATGCGAACAGTGCGATAGACGGTGGATATACTTATGGTATCGTCGATCTCCGAGGCTCGCTTATAAACCAGCTCAACATCCGGATGGTCCGGTGACTCTGAAAGTACGCGTGCAATTACCCGGCGCTGCTCTGTCATGCGCAGGCCTTTGTCAAGGCAGATTTGTTCCAGACGAGTAGGCATATGAACCTCTGTTAGCATTCAACGACCGCAGATTTGCGGTTAGCGTTCCTGATTTTATACAAATTATTTTTTAGGGCCAGCGAAAGTAGATATTACTTGACCTTCGCTTTTTTACGGCGGGTTCCAAGACCGATTTTCTTCGCAAGAGTGCGACGCTGTTCGGCATAATTGGGGGCAACCATCGGGTAATCAGCTGGCAGGCCCCAACGTTCCCGGTATTCATCCGGTGTCATGTCGTATGAAGTCTTGAGATGCCGTTTGAGCATTTTCAGCTTTTTCCCATCTTCCAGGCAGATGATGTAATCGGGATGTATGGATTTACGGATGGCAACAACCGGTTCCGGTTTGTCTTCTTCCTGGACCGTTTCACCAATGGTTGAAAGAGTCTTATATACATCATTAATCAGCGACGAAATTTCCCCGTAGCTGACTTTGATGCGTGACAAAAGTGAGGAATCGATATCCGTAGTTAGAGCAAGAAGCTCCAGCTTTTCTATTTTCTCGGACATTATAGTAAACCTCCCTCAATATCGAATGACTTAAAGTGTATAGTCAATATAAGTGTAACAACGGAATATAAAATAGAATAAAGAAAAAAAATATTATAAGCTAACATTTATTCCATCTTGTTATTTTTGGCGTTTACAGGTTAAAGAATTTTTTTCATCATAACAGCATCTTCCGACTTCCCTCCATGGTTGTAATAATTTCTCCGGCGGCCGATTTCTTCAAATCCTTCCGCAGTATAAAGACGTTTTGCCGCGAAATTTTGTGAACCAACTTCGAGAAATAAAAACCGAACGCCAGTATTCCTAAGTTTCTCAATACCCGCGCCTAGAAGTTGCGTGGCAATGCCCTTTCCGCGAAATTCCGGCAGAGTGACGAGCGTCAGTATCTCCGCCTCATCGGAAGCAATCCGATAAAGCGAAAAGGCGGCGGGTTCGCCGGCGGCGTTTAAAAACTGTAACAGGGTACCTGGAATGCCAAGCGCTGAAAAAAATTCAGTTTCATTCCATGCCTCCGTGAAACAGCGGGCATGCATGGCTGCCGCGAGGTGGGCAACGGACGTATCGGTGAAAAAGTCGATGGATATATTGTCTTCCT
>CALEMG010000424.1 GCA_937910835.1 uncultured Alphaproteobacteria bacterium
AAAAAATCTTCGATCCGGTCGCGCGTCCCCCACAGTGCAGGCGATTGAACGCCGGCGGGCGGAGGAACATAACGACCAATAACCTTGAACAAAGAGCCGATAAAGCCTTCGGGTGTCCAGTTGGCGAGGCCAATCTTACCGCTATGGCGACAAACCCGCTGCATTTCCGCAGCCGCCTTACGCTGGTTGGGAGTAAACATTACTCCGAAGGTGGAGGCAACAACGTCAAAGCTCTCATCTGCGAACGGTAAATCCTCTGCATCTGCGATTTTATACGTTACAGACGAGCCTTCCGCTTCGGCGCGGACCTGGCTCTGCTTTAGTAGGCTTTGAACATAGTCCGTTGAGGTCACGTCGGTCCAACGGCGTGCCGCCGCTAAAGTGAAATTGCCATTACCGGCGGCAACATCCAGCACTTTCTGTCCGCCGCGAAGGTCGAGCGCCTCCGCAAGATTCTCCCCGGTAAGCTGCAACATGGCGCCGATCAGAGAATAATTCCCGGAGGCCCAGGTGGCGTTTTGTTTTTCCTTGATGGCGTCAAAATTTGGCATTGTTTGCATATCAGCTGCGATAGCCATTTTCTCTCTCCTCTATGTAAATGTATTTAGTCATTCAGATTGCTCGTGTCAGGTGTTAAGTGAAATATGGCAAGGCAGAGGGCGCAATGCTTGACGATCACGTGGAGATTGTCTGACGAAGCTCTGGATAATATAAGGAGGCGAGATCTGCTCGCGGTGACAGGGTTTCTTGTCTGTGATATTTTATAATTCCCCGACCACGAGTTATGTCCCATGATTTATCGATTTGAAGATTTTGAGCTTGATACCTACCGGATGGAGTTGCGACAAGCTGGTACAGTCATTCCGACGGAGCCGCAGGTCTTCTCCCTGTTGGAATTGCTGATTGCGCGTCATGATCGCGTTGTGAGTAAAGACGAGATAAATAGTATCGTCTGGGGTGGCCGATTTGTGTCTGAGTCAGCGCTTAGCAGCCGTATCAAACTCGCGCGTAAGGCGCTTTATGATAGCGGGAATGAGCAGCGATTGCTCAAGACCGTCCATAATCGCGGCTTTAGATTTTTGGTTGAGCCCGAGAAAAAAACGGTGATCCCGGCGGCTGTTAACCCTAAACCCGCCCTTTCCGATCAAAGGGTCGCAGAAAATCTCGTTCATGCTGAGCCCGCAAGTACGGATCAAAGGGAGCTCGCCAGTCAGGGCAAGCCTTATTTTCGCGATCGGCCAACGATTGCCGTGCTTCCTTTTGAGCAGTTGGGCGGAGATATCGAGGTCAGGGGATTTGCCGGAGCTGTCTCTCACGAGCTTATATTAGAACTCTCCCGATTGCGTTGGCTATATGTTATTGCCCGGGGGTCTTCCTTTCGCTTCTCTAGCGCGAATTGTGACCATAATGTCATCCGGCAGGCACTTGGGGCGGACTATATCCTGACGGGAACGGTTGATATTGCGGGCAGGCAGAGTTTTGTCGATCTCGAACTTTCAAGTGCCATTGATGGGCGAATTATATGGGCGGACCGGCATCAGGGGCCAGTGGATGATCTGATTGCTCTGCGCCAGACTGTCGCCGCCCAAGCGGTCTCCGCCATTGAGGTCCGGGTTCCGATAGAGGCGGCGGCGCAGGTCGCGGCGATCACGACCGAGAATCTGGATGCCTGGGCTGCGTACCACCGAGGCGTGGGCCATATGTACCGTTTCAACAGTCATGACAACGCCGTTGCCGCCGCCCTG
>CALEMG010000425.1 GCA_937910835.1 uncultured Alphaproteobacteria bacterium
GACACAGCCGGTACGTGTAGATCGGGAAAGTTTGAGCCTGGGATATGCTGGTGTTTACTCCAGCTTCCTGCGTCATGCGGAAAATGCCACGAAAACTTATGGCGTTGATACGCGCGAAATTCTGATGGAATTGGGTAAACGGCGTATGGTCGGCGGGCAGGAAGACATGATTGTCGATGTCGCGCTTGATATTCTCAAAAATGAAAAGGCCAACGCGCAATAACTGTTCGGGTAGGCCGAAGACACGAGCGACGGCATTGTCACATTAACTTGCGGTAGGAGCAGAGAAGCTTCAGTAAAATTATTTAGGCAGCGGCGCTTGCAGTTGCCCAAACGCCGAATGCTTCAGCGCGAAATTGCTTGAGGTGAGATCGATTGATTAAGTGGCGTTGGACATAAAAGTTATTGTAAGTGGCTGAGTGAATATTGAGAAATTTCTGAGCCGATCCGGGAGACTTGAATCTCTGCACCTTTCGTTCTCTTCATCGTACTGGGAGATTGGGAGATGCGAGTTCTCAACTCGATTGTTTGATCGCGTGCTGAATAACATGAGGTGAGAAACGATGACGTTGGTTATGAGACCTTTTTCATCAACAGAAATTAGATCAGCATTAATTTATTCGCCACAAAGTTAATGTGGCAATACCCAGAGGAAGTTAATGTGACAACACCCATTGCCCCCCAGTTAGGTACTCTTGCCAGTGCCTACAATACCAGCAGACACAAGCTCATTAATTCTCTCGATTTTGTATCCAATAGCTTTTAAAATTTCCACGCTTTGCTCTCCGCGGCGAGGAGGAGGGCGGTCGATCTGCTGCCCGCCGCAAGCCATCTTGAACCCAACACCGGGCACATACAGGGGCCGCCCGAGGCCGGAAACTTCTGGTACCTCCATCACAATTCCACGAGACGCCAGATGAGGGTGTTGAAGAATCTCCGGCAGATCGCGAACACGCGATGCAGGCACCCCTGCGGTGGAAAGCACTTCTTCCCAATGCGCTGCGGTCTGTTTGCAGAGGGCAGCGTGTAACGAAGGCGCATATTCGTCTCCGAGTTCCGGATGTTCTCCCCAGTTTTCCAGCCTTGGATCGTCAGCCTTTTCATTGAGCCCGATGCTTTGCAACAAGGCCACTGCTTGAGTATGAGTATTTGCGGTTGCCGCAAGCAAGCCCTCTGCGGTTTCGAAAATGCCTGAAATCGGACTGCCGCTGAAGGCGCGGGTGCCACCGGGCCGGTTCAATCCGCCGGTAATAGCGACTTCGGTGAGAAGCGGTCCCATAATCGCGAGCGCGGCGTCAAGCATGGCAAGATCTATGCGCTGGCCACGCCCGGTATGGGTTCTCTGGTAAAGAGCGCTAGCGATGGAAAACGCGCCGAACAGCCCGGTCACATAGTCAACAATGGCAAATCCTACACGATGGGTTTCGCCGGATAGCGTCCTGTTTGCGGCCATCATGCCGGAAAAACTCTGCACGACGTGGTCGTAGGCAGGGCGGTTCGATAACGGCCCGCTTTGGCCATAGCCCGTCAAGGAGGCATAGACAATGTCTGGCTTGCGCGCCATAACGGATTCCGCGTCAAATCCCAGGCGTTGCATGGCACCCGGACGATAATTTTCGACGAACACATCCGCTGTATCAATTAACTGCCACAGAATTTCCTTGCCTTCATTCGTTTTGAGATCGATAGCAAGGGACCGCTTGTTGGCATTTTGCGAGATAAAGGCAAGGCCAAGTTCTTGCGCATTCAGCTCTGTGTCGGCTCCCATTTTTCTGGCGATATCGCCATTCTTCGGCGGTTCAATGCGAATAACATCCGCGCCAAGCAAAGCAAGCTGATAGCTGCAAAAAGGACCGGCCAGAACATGAGACGTATCAATTACCCGTACACCCTCGAATGGGCGTGCCAGCATTTGTGGATCAGAGCTGCTTTCAGGCTCAGTGTTCATAGGCATGCGACGGCTATCTCCTTATTCTTTGTCACTTGAGAGCGCTGGCTCCGAGAGGCGGGGTTTGGATGGAAGCTCAATGCCGTATATCCTCCGCGCGGTTTCTGAAAGCAGTGCTCGCCGGGCAGTCTTTGGATACTCGCCGGCTATCAGCTTGTAGGCATTCCATAGGCTGGTGTAGCTGATGGACACACTGTCAACGGGGAAGTTACTTTCGAATAGGCAACGCTCCGGACCGAAAGCGCCGATTGCATGGTGGAAAAAAGCGCCGCGCTCGGCGATAAAATCTGCGGCGGATGGTGGAATGTCGCGGAACGTGGCGTCATACTCCGTCACAGGCGACGCCATCCCGCCAAGCTTCATCACAACATTGGGGAACTTCGCGACAGCGTCAATTCCCATAGCCCATTCCGCGAGCACACGGGCGTCCGCCGCCGGTCCGCGCCCATATCCAATGGGCGCGCCTAGATGATTAAGAATGAATGTGGTGCCCGGAGTGGACTTGATAAGGTCAGCGAGTTGCGGAAGCTGAAAATGGAACTGGAATGCTTCAAAATGCAATCCTCTCTCGCCCAAGGAAGCGACCCCTCGGCGAAAGGCTGGGTCGAGATAAAGATCCGGCGGTGCGGCTCCGGCGAGGAAGCGAGCGCTTGGGTTTTCCAGCCGGGCGCCGCTATGCCGGATGGACTTGACCATGCTCCCGCTTTTTTCAACATATCCATTGAGTGTGGCGCCTAATTCTGGATTAGTCAGGTCTGCGAACGCGGAAATAGCCCCGAGTTTGGGAGTGTTATTCTCGCCATTCAGCTGCCGGGAAATTTCTATGGCAAACTCAATCTCGCCAATCGGGCGCAGATGCACTGGACCCTCAGTATAATAGCCTGACCCGCACTCAATATAGACAATGGTTGTCAGCTTGTGGCCGCCACTGACATCGCGCAGGAATTCATCGGGCATATATCGGCTGGTGCGAAGCGTCGCCCTTGGGTCCACAGGGTCGGGAATATCCTTTTCGACCCAGAAATGGCAATGAGCATCAATTATTTCCCATTCAGGCTCGACAACAGGCTCGGATCGTAGCGCCCACCAATCCTGACGCGCGCCCATGGATCGGACCCAAATCGCCCGCTGCTGTGGTGTCATCATTCCTCCCTCTTGCGTAGGGGGTTCTTCCCCATTCATTAATCGGCAGGCTGTATCCCGCGAGGACCAAGACTGCAGTTGTCTGAATATAGAGTTGACCATGATATTACTGGTAGTTAAATTTTATTAAGTTAGCGTTTTGTTTTTCTAAAGGCTAAAGGAACTGATATGGATCTCCGGCAAATTCGATATTTTGTCGCCGCCTGCGAAGAAGGGTCTCTCAGTGCCGCCGCAATCAGGCTAAATTGCACGGCTTCCGGCGTGAGTCAGCAAATGAGTGCACTTGAAGGGCGACTTAATGTCAGTCTTCTTGAGCGGACGCGGCGCGGCGTTATTCCGACCGCCGCGGGAAGGCGATTCTATGATCGCTGTCTTGCCATTTTAAAGGCGGTCTCAGAAGCGCAGATCGAGCTTGAGGATTTTGATGCCGGTCTCAGCGGATCGATATCGGCGGGATTCGCTCCAGGTCTCGCAAAGTCAATATTGCCCCAAGCATTGGCGCGGTTTACCCGGGAATTTCCTCGCGTCGACATTAATATTGCCAGCGGCTCTGCGGATGGCCTTGTGGCTGGAACAGCAGGTGGAGAGCTCGATTTTTATGTCGGGCAATTCAAGAAGACACAAAAGGGTAATACAGACCTGAC
>CALEMG010000426.1 GCA_937910835.1 uncultured Alphaproteobacteria bacterium
AAAGAGACAAAGAGACTGCCAAACCGAAAAGATGTCAGCCAAGATTTCCCGCTTAGAGGTGGTGTCTGTTGTTCAAGCTGTAACTATCCGCTTACTGCTGGATGGTCCCATGGAAAATTTAAAAAATATCCCTATTACCATTGTCAGAAACGCGGATGTGAAGAGTACGGCAAATCTATTCCTCGGGACAAACTAGAAGGCGAATTTGCTTCCCTACTGAAAAGGTTGCAACCATCGGAAAACCTGTTTCATCTTGTGAAAGCAATGTTCGCGGACGCATGGAATGCCCAAATGTCAGAAGCTACTACTAGAGCTCAAGCATTTAAGAATGACATATTAATGATGGAAAGTCAGATCAATAAACTGGTGGAGCGGATCATGGAGACAAACAATCCGCGTGTCATCCAAGCCATTGAAACCCGTATTGACGAATTGGAAAATCAGAAGCTTTTAGCGGAGGAAAAAGCAGCAAATTTGGGGATGCCGATCAAGAGCTATGGAGAAATGTTTGAACACTCTATGAAATTCCTCTCGAACCCGCATAAAATATGGGCTTCCGGGCCGTTTGAGATGAAGCGGATCGTGCTGAAATTGGTTTTCCCTGAACGGATTGCCTATTCCCGCACAGAGGGACTTAGAACACCAAAAACCGCCTTACCTTTCAATATGTTAGGGGGTTTGAACATGTCGGATTGTGAAATGGTGCCGCTGGGGTGACTCGCACACCCGACCTACGCATTACGAATGCGGTGCTCTACCAACTGAGCTACAGCGGCACATCGTGAATTTCGGCAACATATAGTCTGTCCCGAAAAGAAGAGCAAGCGTTTCGTGCGGCTATTCCAGATTGTCCCGCGATTAGCTGCCCGCGCTGATCTCGCGCACGATCTCTGCCTCAATCACGTCGGGATTATGGGGCCCGCGATCTACAGTTCGCCAGGTGAAGCTGTCGAAGCTGTCGCAGGCCGGACAATGTGCCTGCCATTTCTCTTCCTGCCGGCCGCAGGAATCGCAAATCCACAGCGGATCCTGCGGCGCAACCGAGCTTTTGACGATCCATTCGCGGGCTGCGAAGGCATCGGCATTGGCCTTTTCCTCCAGCTCGGCCAGCATCCGCAAGATACTGACCGAAGGGTTACCCCCACCCGCCTTCATCAAATGCTCCCGCGCCGGTCCCCAATCACGGGAAGCAAGCGCCGCCTTGGCCAGCATCAGGTGAGTCTCAATATGATCCGGATTATGTGGCGCTACGGTTTCCTTCGCCCGGCGGAACCAGTCGGACGGCTGCTCACCGGAGACAGTATTGCGGATCGTCGCCGCCAGATCGCGGTGCGGCGCATGGCTCCATGCTTCCCCTATCAGCTTGTGTAGCTTACGGCTAGATCCATGCTCCGCTGTCAGCTTCACGTCAAGCACGGCGGCGGGCACGAAGGCCGGGTCGAGGTCATGGGCCTGCTGCGCAAGGGAAAGGGCGTCCGTTTCCTTCTTCTCCTTTACCGCGATAAGAGCCTGCTCATATGTAATCACAGCCTTGGCACGCCGAACCATATCGCCCTTCGCGCTCTTTCCGCGAGCAAGCCGCGCGAGGGCACTCTCCGCCCCTTCCCAGTCCCGGAGTTTCAGGGCGAGTTCATAAAGCTCTTTGAGCACCCAAGTCGTACCGGGTCGCAACTCATCTGCTCGCTTGGCGAGATCACGTGCCTTTTCAAGGTCCCCTTCCTTGATCGCCCGGTTAATCAGACCACGCAGCCCGAGAAATTCCGTATCCTCGCGCGACATCATGCGATCATAATATATACTGGCCGCGCGATTATCATCATTAAGCTCGGCGGCCTGCGCCGCGAGCAACAACGTCATAGGCTCCCCGGAAAGATGTTTTTCCGCAGCGATTGCCTGCCGGCGAGCTTCATCCGCATCCCCGGCGGCGATTGCCACCATGCCGCTGGAAATCGCCTCAAGCCCCTTATCGCGCCGGCGCGCCGAGAAAATTTCACCAATCCGTCCAGGGCCATGCTTGATCCATATCCAGAAGCGGTAAACAAGCGCCACCAATACCGCAAAGACAAGCGCTATTGCCCCCACAATAACGACCGAAGTCTCAACCACATAGCCGCCCCACGTCAGGCGGACGTCTCCCGGATAATCGGAGAGCCAGACAGCCGCCATCGCAATCACAACGATCAGGGCGAAGACGAAGATTGTGCGTAACATGTCGGCCCCTTCAATTAGACGTAGGCTGGGAAATAGCTGTCGCAGTCGCTTCTCGGAGCAATCCGGCGACGGATTGTTCCACCGTCAAGCGGGTTTTGGCTTTTTCGAGCCAGGGAGTAGCCACCTCCGCCGCGGCACCAGAGAGTTTCTCAATCTCTGCGATCGCTTGACCGAGATCATTGTCCGCCAGATCCTGTTCGGCCCGGGCAACGACCGCGTCCACATCGCTCCCCTCCATATCATCCACACGGCGGAACTTGATAGCTGAAGCAATCCGATGGAGCGCTTCGCCGTACCAGGTTTCTTCCGATGGAAGCCGTGCCGACTGGCTGATATCCGAGGCGATGGCCATGAAATCCTTCTGCAAACCTGCCAGAGTTGGCGCACCAACCGGAGCAATCGGCTCCAGTTTTTCGACCAGTCCCTTAAACTTGTCATTGGCAACGACAGAGACCTGTTTCAAGCCATTTTCAAACGGTTCGCTCCCCCGGGTTTCGCGCTGAAGCTGACCGATCGCAAGAAGCATCAAGGTGCGTTGATTTTCCGCCTCCTCTTCTGACTTGCTTGCAATTTCCGCTTTCAGTGAGCCTTCAAGGGAGGAAAGTTGCCCTGCTTGAGACTTAACTGTTTCCCGGTCTGTCGCGATCGTCGCTTCAAGGCTGGTTATCTGCGTTTTTATATCAAGCAACGCCGTTTTAAGGTCGACAATCTGATTTTGAATTTCCGGGCTCGGATCAGCAACAACCGGATCGGCATTCTCAAGCTTACCGAGGCTTTCCTTTTGCAGCGTCAATTCTTCCAACGCGGCGGTGAGTTTCTTTTGCTGCTCCGCAATTTCGTTGGAAAGTCCGCTGAGCTCCTGTTTTAACGATCCCGATAGTTCTGCTAGCTTGTCATCACCTGCATCAGTCGTTGTGCTTACTGCAGGTACTTCCGCCTCCAATTTAGCAATCCGCTCCGACAGTGCGGTATAGTCTGATTTCAGATTATCCCTGACAGCCTCAATCGCTGCGGTGGCGTCAGACGTATCCGAGCCAGAGGCCTTTCCGAACTGGCCGGAGATAATCGCTGCCGTTTCCGCTGGCAGATAGGGTTCAACCTTTGGATAAAGTAACGGCCATGCGGCAAGGCCAAGACAGAACACAACAAGCAATAACATCAAGACAAGCCCGGCACGGGACTTCGATGCCGACGGATCCGACTTCACAGGCGGTTCCATCTGGGCCGTTTTCTTGCTATTCGTTTGCGCGTCCGCAGTCTTCTTCCTATCCGTGCCAGCAGAAGGGACAGCGCTTTTACCTGCATCCTCAGTCTTGCCAGAATTCTTATCGGACATGTTTTGCTCCCTCGGCATATCGGAGTTATCTTCTTTCTTAGCTTGGCTGACAGCCGTCAGCAAGGCAAGCAGGTTTTCCTGATCGGGCGTCGCCGCAATATGAACGCCCGCAAATGACAGTGTTTCAAGCTTCTCGGCCACAGCTTCGCTTAAACAATAGACGGTTATCTTTTCCATATGGGTTGCCAGGCCCGCCGCCGTCACCAACCCGGCGAATATAGCGGCCGTGCGCGGGGAATAGAACATCGCGGCCGGTATGGCACCATTCTTTATCTCTTTTACAATTTTCGCATCGAGTGAGGTAACCGGCAGGGCTTCATAAAGGACGGCACGCTCACATTGAAAACCCTTGTCCGTGAGCATTCCGGAAAGGTCCCCGGCCACTTCAGTCCCGGCAACATGAATTAGCCGACCATCTTCCGGCTTGCATTCCGCGACGACCTTCTCGGCGAGCGAATTGACATCCCCATCTGCGGCGGAAACCTCGGTAAAGCCTTCCTGTCGGACAGCTTCCGCTGTTGCATTGCCAACTGCAAAAACCTTTATATTTCTATCCTTTAGCGCCGGGCCAAGCGCCCGCGCACCATTCGCGCTTGTCACCAGCAGCGCCTGCGCACCAGTGATATCCATCTGTCTGGCAGGGAAGGTCTCAATATGCATCATGGGCGCAAGACGCGTTTCATGCCCCATTTTCTTCAGAATGCGGGCGAGACGGCTGCCATCCGGTTCAGGTCTGGTAATCAGTATTTTCATTGTGTCTTAGTTTACAGGCCAAAAGACAAATTGGCACCCCTTGCCTGTGCCTTTAGATTCTCGCCTATACTCTCGCCAAGTTTGACTGCCTCGGCTATGCTGCTGTGCCCACTCGCATCAAGGCGGATGGAGCCATCCTCGGCAAGCAGGCTCGCTCGGAAATAAAGGCTGTTCCCATCAACAAGTTCCGCATAGCCCGCGATGGGCGTCCGGCAGGAGCCGTCGAGCACTGCCAGCATCGCGCGCTCGCAGGAAATGCGAATGTGGCTGACCGAATCATTGATCGGCGCCAGCAGGGCCGCAACCTCCTCATCCGTTTCCCGCCGTTCAATCCCGATTGCCCCTTGCGCCACAGCCGGTAGCATATCATCGAAATTGATTAATTCCGTGATCACGCTTTCATTTCCGAGTCGCTTGAGCCCGGCGAGCGCAAGCAGGGTTGCATCCGCCTGCCCTTCCGCGAGCTTGCGCAGGCGTGTTTGCACGCTGCCGCGGAAAATGCCAACGCGAAGATCGGGCCGCCGATTGAGTACCTGCGCCTGACGGCGAAGACTGGCCGTGCCAACAAGGGCGCCCTCCGGTAGATCAGCAAGGCCCTTCCCGCTTGCGGAAATAAAGGCATCGCGCGCATCTTCGCGCGGCAGGATACAGTCAATTATCAGGCTCGGCGGCAGAGTCGTTTCCATATCCTTCATGGAATGTACGGCAAAATCTATCCTGTCCGCCAGCAATGCTTCCTCAATCTCTTTAACAAACAACCCCTTGCCGCCTGCCTCGCTGAGCGCACGATCCTGGATCTGGTCCCCTGTCGTCTTGATCACCACAATCTCCAACTGCTCCGGGTCGAGGGCGTCTTTATGCACCTCCAGAAGCCGGGTCCGGGTCTCCTCGGCTTGCGCGAGCGCGAGCGGGCTTCCCCGGGTACCTATCCTGTATTTTTTGACAAAGGTCATGTTGCGGGATATTCCGTCAGATGTTAGAGCCAAATGCAATTTTGCACCGCTTTGTAATAGATAACAAATGCCAAACCAACAAATATTCGTTCTCGGGCTTGAAAGCAGCTGCGATGAAACGGCGGCTGCGGTCGTGACGGCGGAGAAGAAAATTCTCTCGAATGTCGTCCTGTCGCAGAATGACGCCCATGCACCTTTTGGCGGCGTAGTGCCGGAAATCGCAGCCCGCGCCCATGTGACCGAGATGGACCGACTGGTCGATCAGGCGATGACGGAGGCCGGGGTTTCCTATAGCGACCTGTCCGCCGTTGCCGCGACGGCGGGGCCGGGGCTGATCGGCGGCGTTCTTGTCGGACTAATGACTGCGAAAGCGATTGCATCTGTCGCGGGCGTCCCGCTGATCGGCGTTAATCATCTGGAGGGCCATGCGCTGACAGCGCGTCTGACGGACGATGTGGCGTTTCCCTATCTTCTATTGCTAGTCTCCGGCGGGCACTCGCAGGTGCTGGTGGTGGAAGGTGTAGGGCAGTACCGACGCCTTGGTACCACCATTGACGATGCGGTAGGTGAGGCCTTCGATAAGACCGCAAAGATGCTGGGGCTTGGCTTCCCTGGCGGTCCGGCTGTTGAAAAGGCAGCGGCGCATGGCGATCCAGATCGATTCAGCTTTCCCCGCCCGATGAAGGGGCGGGAGGGATGCAACTTCTCCTTCTCTGGTCTCAAGACGGCCGTGCGGCAGGCGCGCGAGAAACTGGGTGAGGAGGCCAACGAAACAGACATTGCCGATCTCGCTGCGAGCTTTCAAAAGGCCGCAGTGGACAGCCTGATGAAAGC
>CALEMG010000427.1 GCA_937910835.1 uncultured Alphaproteobacteria bacterium
CACTGCTGGTAGACGGGATGCGCGCGCGACCTGTCGCAGTTCATAATCTTAGTGATTTTGAAAATCTGCGCCCCGGCGACTATGTCGATCTAGTTCTGACTTATGTCACGCCTGCCCATGCGGCGCAGGCCGGGGAGACGGTTGTCAAAACCATCGTCGAGAATAATCGTATTGTTGCCGTGGAGGAGGCCCCTGTGAGCAAGGCTATTAACGCCAAAAGATCATTGGAGACCCTGACTCAGGCGCTGTCCCCGACTGATGATGAACTTGTATCCGTGGCCGAGACAATCGGCAAATTGCGGATTTCCTTGCGGGGTGGAAGTGGCGGTAAGAAATTTTTGGGCGCGTCCAAAAAGGCGACTTTCTCTGCGAGTGACCTCTTTCCCGACCTGAAACATGCACCGCCAGCAGCTGTTCAGGTTTATTCCCGGGATGTACGGATAATGCGTGGCGGGGAAACCTCCGTCGTTACCCTGTCACCGGCGACAGGGAAGTAAGGGGTCGTAATGAAAAACAGCATACAGAAAATTAGTTACTTACTCCTCATGCTGGCGGTTCTTCTCATATTATCGCCACCCTCCGGTTTCGCGCGCGGCGGCGAAGACAAGGCGCATTTGTCTCTCGATGTTAATCAGGGTCATCTTGTTCCGCTTAATGCTCCCGTCACCGAGGTTCTTGTGACAAATCCGGCGATCGCGGATATTCAGATTACCGCGTCCAACGGGCTCTTTGTGTTCGGCAAGACGCCGGGGCGGACCCATGTCATGGCGATCGGGGCAGGCGGCACGGTACTGTTCGATCAATCCGTTACCGTCACGCGCGATCTTGTGACGCTCTCAAAGCTTCTGGCCGAACAGTTCCCGAAGAGCAATCTGGCTGTTCAGTCCAGTCCGGGCCGCATTCTTCTCTCGGGCATGGCACGCACCCCCTTGCAGGCGGAGCAGATCGCCTCCGTCGTTCGTGGATTTCTGGGGGAGGGGGAAGAGATTGTCAACCGCATGGAACTGCTAGCACCGTCTCAGGTGAATATCCGGGTACGTATTGTCGAGATGAATCGGGAGGCGACAAAAAATCTCGGCATTAACTGGGATGTCTTGTTGAATCCGGGATCGCTTGCCATCGGGTTGATCACCAATCGCTGGCCCGCCGTACTTGGCGATAGCCTGATCCCGAGTTCCGCCATTTCCGGTGTTGGCGGAAGCGGATTGCTCGGGTACCGCGGTAGTCAAGGGTCTGTTTCAGCCGTTATCGATGCCCTGGCCGAAGAAAATCTCATTTCCATACTGGCAGAACCGAACCTCACCTCCCGCTCCGGCGAGACTGCGAGCTTTTTCGCGGGCGGAGAGTTCCCGATACCGGTTTCCGCAAATGAGGATCAGGTGACAATCGAGTTCAAGAAATTTGGCGTTATTCTTGATATCACCCCGACGGTGCTATCGGATCAGCGGATTGGCATTCATATCCGGCCCGAGGTGAGCGAGATTTCTGAAGTTGGCGCGGTCGTCGTCAATAACTTTCAGATACCGGGCATCGCCGTCCGACGGACGGAGGCGACGATCGAGCTTGCCAGTGGCCAGAGTTTTGCTGTGGCGGGGTTGTTGCAAAACCAAACCAGAAATCTCGTCAATGAAGTTCCCTGGCTGGCCGATCTAGCCATTCTGGGTCCGTTGTTTCGCTCCAGCCGCTATCAGAAAATGGAAACGGAACTGGTCATTATTGCTACAGCAAATATCGTCACACCGCGCGACAGTTCCCTGTTCGCTAGCCCGGCAGATAAGTACCGGCCAACCGGACTGGAGGAGAAAATGATCACCGGCAAGCTGGCATTCCCGACGCTGGCACCGGAAATTCCACAAAGCATGGGGCAGGATGGCCTGACCCTGAAAGGGCCGGTGGGCTATATCTACTGATGAAGAGAAAGGCGCCAGAATGCGACGTTTCATAACAGGCGGTATTCTTGCCCTATCGGCGTTCGGCCTTTTGGTTGGCTGCGGCGGACCGGGTTCATCTGGCCAGATCCCGCAAAATCTCGCGAACTCCGATCTGATAAGTCAGAGCTATCGCATCTCCTTCTTTGAGGATGCTACGGATCGGTCGATTAAGACGCGGGATGGGCGGACGTTATCTGAATTCCTTCGAGAGCTGAC
>CALEMG010000428.1 GCA_937910835.1 uncultured Alphaproteobacteria bacterium
AAGCAACGCCTTCGCCCCGGCGTCAGCGAGAGTAACATGGAGGGAGCCTGCCGTAGTCTCCGGGTTAATCGGTACGCGCACTTCACTAAGAATGGGGCCGGTATCCAGCCCCGCCTCCATCTGCATGACGGCAATACCAGTCTCTTCATCCCCTGCCATGATTGCGCGCTGAATTGGCGCCGCGCCGCGCCAACGCGGTAGCAAAGATGCATGCAAGTTAAGGCAACCATACTTCGGTGCACCAAGAATGGCTTGGGGTAAAATAAGCCCATAGGCAACAACAATGGCGGCGTCGAGATTTAGGTCTGCAAACTCTGCCTGAACCTCCGGTGATTTTAGAGAGGTCGGCGTGCGGACCGGCAATCCATCCGCTTCCGCTAGCTGATGCACAACGGATGGCATCAGCTTCTTTCCCCGTCCCGCGCGGCGCGGCGGCTGGGAATAGACGCACACAACTTCATGCGGTGATCCGATCAATGCTCTCAGGATATGGGCGGAGAACACCGGCGTTCCCATAAAGGCAAGTCGCAATCCCGCCATAACGGCTCCTTCAACTCGCCATTTTTTTCTGCTTGAGTAGCTTTCTCAGGATCATGTTCCGCTTGAGCGCGGAGATATGATCAAGGAACAGAATTCCATCTAGGTGGTCCATTTCATGCTGGAGACAGGTCGCCAGCAACCCATCCGCACGAAGGCTCTGTAGCTGCCCGTCTACATCAAGATAACTCACCTCAACTTCAGCTGGGCGCACAACGTCAGCATAATGCTCCGGCACGGAAAGGCAGCCTTCTTCATAGGTTACATCATGATCCGAAACCCAAGTTATTTCCGGATTGATCAACGCGAGCGGCTGTGGGTCCTTATCCTCGTTCCCTTTACCGACAACGTCGACAACCAGCAAGCGCTTTTGCACGCCGACCTGTATGGCTGCGAGGCCAATTCCCGGCGCGGCATACATAGTTTCGAACATGTCATCGACCAGCTTACGGATTTCCGCATCTACCTTCTCCACTGGTTTGGAGATGGTTTTCAAAAGCGGGTCCGGCGCTGTATATATGGGCAAAAGGGCCATGGTGTTCCGTTGTTGTTCGCGTTACGATATATCAAAGTGTAGGTATTATGCCTGTTCGTATTCGTCAAGGCCATTGACGGGCTGCAAACAGTGCATTTGGGAGAGTTTTTAATGGAAATTGCCCTGATTGCGGTTATTGCGTTCCTGGCGGTTATCACGCTGGTTCTTTTCTTCAAGATGTCGAAAGCGGAAAAGCTGGCCGGAACCGCGTCCATAAATAGCGAAAATCTGGCCCGCCTAACTGAAAGTCTGATTAACCAACAGGCTCAACTGGAAGGACAA
This sequence comes from uncultured Alphaproteobacteria bacterium, assembly GCA_937910835.1. Taxonomy (GTDB): domain Bacteria; phylum Pseudomonadota; class Alphaproteobacteria; order Sneathiellales; family Sneathiellaceae; genus Sneathiella. The sequence goes on from CALEMG010000428.1 coordinate 1,355, forward strand.
CTCAAGCAGATTTCGACTGATAGCGCGCAAAGCCGGCAGGAGATCAACCAGACTTTGAGCGAGCGACTGGATACGGTTTCAAAACGTCTGGGCGACAGTCTCAGCCAGTCTGCGGAGAAAACCGGGCAGAGCCTGACTGAACTACAGACACGGCTGGCCGTGATCGATAAGGCACAGCATAACCTGACAGAGCTTTCCAATCAGGTTGTCGGGCTTCAGGATATCCTCGCCAATAAGCAGGCGCGTGGCGCTTTTGGAGAAATTCAGCTTAATGATCTGGTGAAATCCGCCCTGCCGCCATCCGCCTATGAGTTTCAGGTAACACTTGGCAATGGGCGGCGTGCAGACTGCCTGATCAAGCTTCCCAACCCACCCGGTTCCATCGTTGTGGACGCGAAATTCCCGCTTGAGAGCTATCACATGTTGCGGCAGGCGGACTCTGAGGGTGACAAGGTTCAAGCATCGCGCGCCTTTACCGGTGCTATGCAGAAACATATCGCGGATATCAGCGAGAAATATATTCTGGACGGGGAAACCGCCGAATCGGCGCTTCTATTCCTGCTCTCCGATGCCGTCTATGCGGAGCTGCATGCCAATTTCCCTGCAATACTGGACAGGTCCTACAAGGCCAGAGTCTGGATCGTTTCACCGACAACGCTGATGGCAACTCTGAATACCGTGCGCGCTGTGCTGAAAGACAGCCAGATGCGCGCGCAGGCCGGAGTGATCCAGAAAGAAGTCGGGGTTTTGGTCATGGATGTTGATCGGCTGGATGAGCGCGTTGGCAATCTCG
>CALEMG010000429.1 GCA_937910835.1 uncultured Alphaproteobacteria bacterium
CAAAATTAATACTGGAGGGGAGATTAGCGCTCACTCCGATCGCCAGATCAATTTTATTATCCACCACATGCCTTAAATTCCTGGATATATCCCCTTCCGTAAAGTGGATGGAAATACCTGGATGATTATCGGCCACGGATTTTGTGATTAAGGGCAGGATTATCGGTGCCGCCGGCGTAAAGCACCCCATGCGCACCGCCCCGTTAATCGCTTTCGCCTGTTCATCGACCGCCTCTTCAAAGGAACGATGCGCTTTTAAGAGCTGGCGGGCGTTGGACAGGAACACATGGCCGAACTGGGTTGCCGTGATTCCTTTTGACGGCAGTCTGGTAAACAGCTTTTTATGGGTCTGAATCTCGATGGCGTCTATGGCGGAGGAAATGGAAGAGGCGGATATGTTCAAAGCCTTTGCCGCCCCGGTAATAGACCGGTGCTGGGCCGCCATATCTATATAGTTTAACTGCTTAAGGGTATAGCGCATCCATTCCTCTAATTTTTACAATAATACCCCCGGAATAAACTATTTTTCAGAGGTTAAAGAGCGACTTACACTCTGTCTACAAAAAAGCGAAAAAGAGAGGACCCTGATCTTGTCGGCAATCACCGTATTCAGCGCGAGAAAAATTATTACCATGAATCCCGCCCGTCCCCATGTCACCCATGTCGCGGTACTGGACGGACGCGTACTGGCAACCGGAACGATTGAAGAGATTGCCGGCTGGGGCGACTATACGCTTGACGACAGTTTCTCCGAAAAGGTGATCATGCCGGGATTTGTCGAAGGCCACTGCCATTTGATGGCGGGCGGAATATGGAAATATACCTATGTCGGATATCAGGATCGTGTTGATCCTGATGGAAGGCATTGGCCGGGAGTCAAAACGCTGGAGGAAGTGCTGGCACGACTGAAGGAGGCAGAGGCAAAACTCGGGCCAGACGATCCACTCGTTGCATGGGGGTTTGACCCGATATTTCTGATGGACCGGCGGCTCGACAAGAATGACCTGGACAATGTCAGCCCATCCCGTCCGATCGCGATTGTACATTCAAATTTTCATCTGATGACCGTGAATTCCGCGTCGCTCAGCCTCGCAAACTATGTTGCGGATATGGAGATCGACGGAATTGCCATTGGTCCCGACGGCACACCAAACGGAGAATTGCAGGAAATGGCCGCCATGTTTCCGATCATGCGGCGCCTCGGCATTGATTTACGGGAATTGGGCCGCACGAAAAGAAGCCTTGTTGATTTTGGCAAGGTCTGCAATCGCGTGGGCGTTACGCCCGCCGCAGATCTGATCAACGATCTTCCCGATGAAGATGTCGAGCAAATGAAAACTATTACGGACGGGTCTGACTACCCAATCCGCCTGATGTAACTATTAAATGTCATCTCTCAGCACGCCGACGAGACGCGCGAACGCGCGCTGGAATTAAAAGGTAAAAGTACTGAAAAACTTCGCCTTGGTGCAGTAAAAATCATTACTGATGGATCAATCCAGGGATTTACGGCACGCCTGCGTTGGCCTTACCACTATAATGGTGCCCCGAACGGTATCTGGAATATCGCACCGGGACAGTTAAACGTTCTTGTCAGCGTACTACACGACGCTGGCGTCCAAATGCATATCCACACCAACGGCGACGAAGCGATCGAAGCTGCACTGGAGGCGCTGGAGCAAGCCAAAGTAAAACAAAACCGCCCCGATCTTATCCATGTCCTGCAGCATTGCCAAATGGCGGATCGAGCACAATTTCGCAAGATGAAGCGTCTCGGCGTGGCGGCTAATCTTTTCTCCAACCATATATATTATTTTGGCGACAAGCATTACGAGCTAACCATGGGGCCGGATAGAGCGCTTCGTATGGATGCGTGCCAGTCGGCGATAGATTATGGCGTTACCTTCGCCATCCATTCTGATGCCCCGGTGACGCCGATGGCACCCCTATTTACTGCATGGTGCGCAATTAACCGATTAACAGAAAGCGGTAAGTTGCTTGGTGAGTATGAGCGAATTAGCGTTGCCGATGCGTTGCAGGCAATTACCCTCGGCGCGGCGACTACGCTCCATATGGACCACGAAGTCGGCGCGATCGAAACCGGCAAATGGGCAGACTTTGCCATTCTCGAAGATGATCCAGAAACTATCGGTGCGGAGCGCTTGAAAGACGTTGGCATATGGGGAACTGTCCTTGCAGGAGAGAAGCATAAAATTCCATGATGACGCGGAAAGAACCTCTCCCCATGACCGTGCTCGCGGGTTTTTTGGGATCGGGGAAGACTACTCTGGTCAACCATCTGTTGCGCCATGCAAATGGACGGCGGGTTATGGTTCTCGTGAATGATTTTGGCGAGCTTCCCATCGACCAGGACCTTATCGCCGCAGAGGATGGCGATGTCTTGACCCTTGCCAACGGCTGCGCCTGCTGCTCCATGGGCGCCGACCTCTACAAAGCCTTCGCGACCGCCCTCGATTTTAAACCAGCACCGGACCATCTTCTGATCGAAGCGAGCGGAGTCGCGGAGCCAAAACGAATTGCCAACCTTGCAAGGGCTGAACCGGATCTCATGCTAAACGGGATCGTGACCATGGTTGATGCTGCAAATTTTCAGACAACGCTCGACGATCAGAGACTTTCAGAAATTGTCGAGGCTCAAATCAGCGGCGCCCATATGCTATTGCTCAATAAGTGTGATCTCGTCCCACCACAAGATCTGGAGAATTGCGAAAAAATCTTGCGCGGCATGAATGACAACGCGCCGATTATACACTTAACGCATGGCGTCTTGTCTGGAGACATATTCTTCGGCGAAAAAATGGATGTCGGCCGGCTTCCGGAACGCACCGACACCCCGCATTCTCATACCCACGAGGCGGACTTTGAGCGATGGTCCATTGCCATGGAGGCAGAAATCGACAAAGCCGCCATCAAAGAGATGCTCAGTCATCTTCCACCGCCTGTTCTGCGTGTTAAAGGTATATTTCGCGCTACCGGAGAGGAGGGCCTCTGGGTCGCTCACAAGGCCGGCACGCATGTAGATATTTTCCTACTGCCCGAGGACTCTTCATTTTCAGGGAAAACGGGTTTCGTCGCCATTGGCCTCAAAAACCCGGATTTCACGAATATTCTGAATGCGGCGTTTCATTCCATAAAATAGCGCCGCAAAACGCACATCTGATATAGCCGTCACAAGGGCGTCATTCTTTTTCACCCAAATGTTTACGAATTGGTCCGCAAATGAGACAATAGTATTCTAGTATTTGTCTTAAAATCTGCGAGGGGGCTCTATGCGGCGACTATCAGGTACTCTTCTATTAGCCTTCCTGGCGACAATCCCTGTTCTAGCCATAGCAACCACGAGCCTCGCGCAATCGGCCTCGGACGGGAAACCACCCGCCCCTGCAGTGTTGGTGGCAAAGGTTGCGGAGAAGAATATTGCCGATCAATATGTCTTTTTTGGTCGGGTTGAGGCCACGGCGCGCGTCCAGATTAATGCGCGTATAGAGGGCTACCTTGCCGAAGTCGCCTTCGTAGAAGGAAGTACCGTCGAGGAAGGGGACCTTCTTTTCAAGATTGAAAAGAGCATTTACGAAGCGAATGTGGCACAGGCCCATGCCAATCTGGCAAGTGCCGTCGCCGCCTCCAAACTCGCGAAGCTGGACTATGAAAGATCTAAGCAGTTAGTTGCCCGCAAGACCGTTTCCCAAGCGCAGCTCGATAAGGATTTGGCACAATACGAGGAAGCGCAAGCCAATGTCGCCGCGCAAAAGGCTCAACTTTCCCTTGCTGAAATCGATTTGGGGTATACGGAAATCCAGGCACCGATTGATGGACGGATTGGGAAGGCGAACGAAACCAAGGGGTCTCTTGTCGGCCCTTCCGGCGCGCCTTTAGCCCTTCTGGTTGCACAAGATCCCATCCATGTGGCCTGGCCGGTACCGGACCGATTATATCTGGAAGTAAGCAAGAGCCAGCGCAGCACGTCGGACGTAAGCGTCAAACTGAAGCTCGCGGACGGAACGATTTACAATCAGGCCGGGAAGATCATTTATGCCGATCCCAGCGCTAACGAAACCACGAATACAATTACAGTCCGCGCCGAGTTTTCAAATCCGGAGATGCTCCTTGTAGATCAACAGCTTGTTAGCGTTATTATCGAGAACAAAGAGACGCGAAAGCATCTTGTCATCCCGCAGGATGCCCTTCTTCTTGACCAACAAGGCCCCTATGTTTTTGTTGTGAACTCCGAGAACAAAGTCGAGGTGAAGCGCATTACAACCGGCACGCAACAAGGCCTTTCCCTCATTGTGACGAAGGGCCTCGCACTAGGTGAACTTGTCATTGTCGCGGGCCAGCAAAAGGTTCGAAGCGGCGTGAGTGTTACTCCCCAACTCGCTGACCAAAGCGAGGGGAACTGATGCTCTTCGACTTTTTTATTCGCCGGCCAAAATTCGCGATGGTGATTTCCACCGTGATTGTCTTGGCGGGCATTCTTTCAATGTTTGTTATCCCGGTATCCCAATACCCGGATATCACACCACCAACAGTGCAGGTTACCACTACCTATTCCGGTGCTAACTCACGGGTGGTCGCCGACTCGATCGCCCAGCCCATAGAAAGCGCTGTCAATGGGGTCGACAATATGATTTACATGTCGTCAGGCTCCAACTCTGATGGCAGCTATGCACTGACTGTCTCGTTCGGTGTTGGCACAGACCCTGATCTTGCTACTGTGAACACCCAGACTCGTGTAAGTCAGGCCCTGTCATCCTTACCCGATACCGTCCAGCAAAGTGGCGTGACCGTTCAGAAGCAGTCCGACTCAATCCTACAAATCTTTGGCTTCTTTTCCGACGATTCCAGCTTGGACCAACTCTTCATCAGCAACTATCTGACCATCAATGTATTGGATCAATTAAAACGCCTGCCGGGTGTTGGCGATGCGGCAATTCTGGGCGCTTCCTCCTATGCGATGAGAATCTGGATAGACAACCCGACATTGATGTCCAATCTGAAGCTAACCAACCAGGACATTATTTCAGCGATCCAGAACCAGAATATAC
>CALEMG010000430.1 GCA_937910835.1 uncultured Alphaproteobacteria bacterium
GCAGCATTGGAGAACTGACATGAATGTTGCCGTTACAAAAGACAAGATGAAACCCGCCGATTTTGCCTCAGATCAGGAAGTACGTTGGTGCCCCGGGTGCGGCGACTATGCGATCCTGAAGGCGGTACAAAGAACCCTGCCCGATATTGACACACCGAAAGAAAACTATGTGTTTGTGTCCGGGATCGGCTGTTCATCGCGCTTCCCTTATTATATGTCGACCTATGGATTTCACACGATCCATGGCCGCGCCCCGGCATTTGCGACGGGAATCAAGATCGCCAATCCAGAGTTGGATGTCTGGATGGTGACCGGCGACGGCGACGGATTCAGCATTGGTGGCAATCACATGCTTCATGTGCTGCGCAGAAACGTCAATATGCAAATTCTGCTCTGCAATAACGAGATTTATGGCCTCACAAAGGGACAATATTCGCCGACATCGGAAGTCGGGCTGCGCACCCCTTCTTCCCCGGATGGGTCAGTCGATACACCATTAAAACCACTCGTGTTCACACTTGGTGCTGGCGCGAGATTTGCCGCTCGTGCCTATGACACACAGAAGACCCTTCCCGACATTCTCAAGCGTGCCCATGCACATCGGGGTACGTCAATGGTGGAAATCCTGCAAAACTGTATTGTCTATAACGACGCGGTTTTCGACAAGGTCCTCGCCCGTGATGTGGCTACAGAGAAGCAGCTTCATGTAAAACATGGCGAACCTATGATCTTTGGGGCGGAAAAAAACAAGGGCATTCGATTGAATACGCAATCTTTGACGTTGGAAGCCGTAACCATCGGCGAAAACGGCATCACAGAAGCGGATATTCTGGTTCATGACGAGACGAACCGCTCCCTTGCGATATTGATCGCAGATATGGACGGCCATGATCTACCCGCCGCTTTTGGCGTCATCTACTGCAACCCGACGGCCACCTATGAAGATGGCATTACAGAAAAATTGGAGGCAGCAGAGGCCAACGGCAAACCTTCTTTGGACGCGCTCCTCCGACAGGGACATACTTGGGAAGCGTAAGAGCTAGGAACAGAAATTTGATGGGGCCGGTTAGAAATGACCGGCCTTTTCTTTGCGTCAACCTATCGATTATCGTAGGCTGAACCCATGACGGAACCCGATCCGAAGAAAATCCTTCTCGCTCGCCGGGAAGAATTACTATCAGTAATGAAGGCAAGCACGGAAGGCAGCCGCCCGGTGGAACTTGACCAGACCCGTGTGGGTCGCCTTTCTCGCATGGATGCATTGCAGGGACAGGCAATGGCCCAAGAGACAGAGCGACGACGGAAGAACGAACTGCAACGGATTGATGCTGCCCTTGCCCGTATTGATACAGGAAACTATGGGTATTGCGTCAATTGCGATGAGGAAATTTCAGAAAAACGTCTTGTTCTGGACCCAAGCACCCCGCTTTGCATCGACTGTGCAAGCGGGTAACCGCCTGAAACCTAGTCCTCGTATTTAGACGAGGACGACATACTCCGGCGGCTCTTCCGCTGAAGATAGTTCAGGCCCGCAACGATTGCCCAGATCGGAATGACAATAACCGCACCAAGCAGAATATAGTCCGCCGCCCAGGTTATTGTACTTAGCGCGGTAGAGTAAATCTGACCAATCGTTCCACTCAGATCTTTTAAGAGATCAAGCGGAGTAATATCAAACAGGGTCAGAGCCCAGCCGACGATAAAAGAAAAAATAACCAATTTTATAATCAGTGAGCCGATATTTCGTGGCATTCAAAATCCTCTAAAAAGGCGATAGAGCGCATAGCCCAGCGCGCACTAACATGTGCAATCATATAGGCCACCCCAAGGTCATGACCAGAAATTAATTACCCTCCACGCAGAAGCGCGCTAAAATTCGATTATCACGGGTCAGAATACAATCCTATTTTGCACAATTTGTGACTATTGTTATAGTGGTCGGTGTAGTCCCTATCTGGAGACAAGTTCCATGTCGTTAAAATTTCGTATCCCCGCCGGCGAGAAAATTGTTGTCAATGGCGCCGTTCTTACAAATACAAGTAACAAAGCTATGCATTTTTCGCTGGAGAATGATGCGTCGATCATGCGCGAGCGGGACATTCTCCTGCCAGAAGACGTTAAAACGCCATTGGAAAACGTCTATCTCTATGTACAGCTGATGTATATAGAACCGGACAGTCACGATGCACATCACAAAAGCTTTCAGGACGCAGCGCAGATCGCATTTCTTTCCACAACTGACAATGATGAGCGAAACCGCGTATTTGAAATTGTTGGTCTTGTCGGCGAGAAAAACTATTACACAGCCCTTAAATTACTTCAGAAATATTTTAAGTCCGTTGAATCGGAGTCATAAGAATCAACTGAATCATGGCGTTCCCCTCCCGCAATTAGTATGTTGATTCAGTCATTTTTACCGCTCGTGGAGATGATGACTGGCGTCCATTCCGATAGATTTTTCTTTTTTTCAGAAAAATGCATGCCCTCCGAACAGAGCAAAAAATAGCAATTTTCCGCCCATTCCTGCGCCACACAACACATATTAGGGTCAATTCGTCCCGCCTGAATTGACCAAAGAAGCGCCAGTTAACCTTTTGTTAGGAAATCACGGAGATAGTCAGGACACGGTTTCGAAGTGGACCGGGGCTCAAACGAGCTATTTCGTCGCAGATGCGACAACTCTAGAATGAGGATATATTATTATGGCTTCTATTAATACTAATGCGAATGCAATGTCTGGCCTGCGTATGCTTAACATGACGCAGTCTTCCCTCTCCAAAACTCAAAACGCACTTGAAACCGGCCTCCGCGTCAGCAGCGCTAAAGATGCACCTGCTACGTTCGTTATCGCGCAGGGCATGCGTTCTGATATTGGCGCTCTTGGCGCTATCGGTGAAGGTATTGCTTTCGGTGAAGCAACAATCGGTGTTGCGATGGCTGGTGCCACGGAAATCCTGAAACAGCTGACTGAACTTGAAACTCTTGCTACTCAGGCTCAGAACGGTGGTCTTGATGACGCCATTCTTACAGCTCAGGCGGATCAGGTTCTGGCTCAGATTACAGCAATTACCGCTGGTTCAGAGTTTAACGGTGTTAACCTGATTAACAACGCCGGTACGGACGTATTGACTGTTCCAACCGATCTGGCTGGTAGCTCGATGACTTATACTGCTACAAACCTCGATGCTACTACTCTTGCCCTGACGACAGACTTTTCGTCCGGCGCCAACATCACGACTGCCTTAGGTAACATTACTGCCGCACAGACGACTGTCGGTAATGCTTTGACAGCTATTGGTACTTTCGCAAGTCGCTTGGAAAGCCAGGGTGAATTTACCCAGCTTCTGACCGATACAATGAAAGAAGGTCTTGGTGTTCTTGTTGATGCTGACATGGCGGCTGTTGCTGCTGAACTGACTGCATTGCAGACCAAGGAACAGCTGAACATCCAGTCTCTGAGTATTGCCAACCAGGCACCTCAGTCGATTATGGCTCTGTTCCGTTAAGAGCTCTCCTATCAAAGAAAGGCGGCCCTCGTGGTCGCCTTTTTTTGTTAACATCTTCTTTACGAATGCCGCGCTATAATGGCGCTGATTAAGATCTCTAACCAGGTTTAGATATGCAAGTATCTGCAAACAATAATCCGCTGCTATGGTATAAGCTGGCTTACGAGCTGGAAGACGCCCATATGAAAGCATTCGAGGCACAGCCGTCTGTTGCCCGAGACCTGGTAACCTTCAGCGAAGATATTACAAACATTAAGTCCGTCGACGACCTGATGGAGAACCGCACCGTCCTGTCTATGGTTCTCTCCGCTTTTCAGCTGGAAAGTGAAATCGACAAACCGGCGATGGTCAAAAAAATACTCACCGAACCGCCAACCGAAAGCGAAAGTCTCGTCAATCGGCTGGCAGAGCCGCGCTGGACAAAGCTCGCTAACGCCATGTATAGCCTTAACAGTGATCCTAACTTTTTTCAAAAGCAGGAAAATGTTGACGCTATTTTGTCGGGCTACCGGACCAATGAGTATGAGAAATTTGAAGGCGAGAATGCAGACGGCGTACGAGAAGCCATGTATTTCAAACGCCTTGCCGGAGGAATTGAGACTATTGAACAGGTTATTGCCGACAAGGCGATAATGCAGGTTGTTCGTGTCAGCCTTGGCTTGCCCGAAAGCTTTCAGGCTCTGTCCTACGACCAGCAAAGGGAGCGTCTGGGAGACATGTTCGACCCAGCAGATTTGCAGGAACCCGGAAAAATTGACGAGATCATCAATCGCTTCCTTGTTTTTACGCAGGTCAACAATAACGATCCGGCCGCCAATCCGATGCTATCGCTGCTCCAGCCTATTGGTAACGGAGAATACGTGGGCCCACAGCCGATCCAGATAGACTTGTTCGTCTAAATCTGCGGTCAACCGTCTCTGGCAATCCCCTTATATGCCGGGCATTTTCTTCATAGCTGAGAAATATATTCCTATTTGCGGCAATATCTGAGCCGCTTTTTCCCTATTCGAATATCCACATATTGGCCAAAAAATCCCAGTTTTCTGGGGTTTTCATAAACTGGCACGCCCTTTGCTTCTCTAGCGCTGAGTGAATTTGCGTTTTTGGTAACGCAGGAAACTACAGGAGAAGACAAAATGGCTGCATTTTCTATTAACACCAATGCAACGGCGATGGCAGCGCTTCGCACGTTGTCCTTGACACAAACGGCCTTGGGCCAGACACAGCGTCAGGTCGAAACCGGCCTTAAAGTTGCTGAGCCCAAAGATAACCCGGCTTCCTTTACAATTGCCCAGACAATGCGCGGGGATATCTCTGCCTTGGACGCAATTGAGGAAGGGCTTACTTTCGGCCAGGCAACTGTAAGCATGGCGAATGCCGGTGCATTGCAAATTTCAAATATTCTTATCGACATCAACCAGAAAGTCACGCAGGCTTTCAATGATGGCCTCGATGTAACGGTTCTTCAGGAAGAAGTCGATGCCCTACTCGCGGAGATCACCTCTGTTGTCGGAACAACTGTCTTCAATGGTGTAAACCTGATTGATGGCGTAAGCGCGGATCTTGATGTCTTGACCGGTCTGGGCGGCGTTACACAAACAGTTGCCGCACAGGACTTGCGGTTGGTCACCCTGGGTCTGGTCGGCCTTGATCTGACTAACCCTGCCACTGCCCTCGCTGCCGTGGACACCGCAGAAGGTCTGGTTGGCGATGTAATAACGACATTGGGTACGGCCGCGAACCGTCTTGATAGCCAGGCTGAGTTTACCCAGCTGTTGACAGACAAGCTTAAAGAAGGCCTTGGTATTCTTGTTGATGCCAACCTTGCGGAAGCAAGCGCCGAACTACAGGCCCTTCAGACCAAGGAACAGCTCGGCATCCAGTCCCTTTCAATCGCCAACTCGCGGCCACAGTCAATTCTTCAGCTTTTCCAGTAATTAGTAAGAGTATCGTAAGAAATTTCGTAAATAGTAGATTTTACTATCGGAAATGGATGAGAAGAAGAAATGTCTGTAGCTGCTTACCAAAAAGCCAACCAGAATGCCGAAAATCCCCGACAAACCGAATACCGGGCTTTCGCGCTATTCACTCGTGCCATGGAAGAAGCTGACAAAGAAGATAATGCAATGGAACGCATCCGTGCTGTCGCGAACAATCGACGGCTCTGGCTTACCATGCAGATGGATCTACTGTCAGAGGAGAATGCTCTCCCCGACGACTTAAAAGGTCGGCTTCTTTCCATCGCATTCTGGGTTGGTCGCTACAGTCTGCAAGCCATGAAGGGCGAAGCATCAGTTGCTCCGCTCATTGCGGTCAACAAGCAGATCATGGAAGGCATGAAACCTCAGGATCCGACGAAGGGCCCTGAAACATCCCCGCCGCCGTCCGGGCTTGAAACAAAACTGTCCCTCTAAGCCGGTCCACTAACAGCTCTCAAGCAGAACATACTCCCGTCGAGACCAATATATCTTGATAGTTGCCCTCGCCATCTAAAAACAGAAGCGATAGGCCGCAGAATTGCGCAATTGCGCACCTCTGATCTATGACCCCCTTGAAACCTATCTCAATGCATTAGCAACGGTTATACTCCGTGAATAATTGAAGCTATGCGGAGAACGGAACCTATGAGTTGGGAATAAGAAGCCGAAGAAATAAAAAGAATGCGCATCACGGCTAAAGCCCAAGGTGGTGATAAAGCCATTGAGGCCCAGCATGCCAAAGGCCGCCTCACAATCCGCGAACGGATAGATAGCCTGCTCGACACAAACAGTTTTCAGGAACAAGGCCGTATCGCCGGATCGGCCGAACGAGACGAGCAAGGCAATATCAAGGAATTCTCACCTGCAAACTACGTAACTGGCCTTGGTACCCTCGATGGTCGACGTGTTGCCGTTGGCGGGGAAGACTTCACGCTTAAAGGTGGCTCCCCCAACGCCGCGGGTCTCCGGAAAAGTGTTTTCGCCGAGGAACTGGCGTCGCAATATCGGGTGCCGCTCATCAGGATGCTGGAAGGTGGCGGCGGCAGCGTCGCAAAGGGAAAAGGCAGCGGCACCGTCGGCAGCCCGGCGTATGAAAAGCCGAGATTTCTCTCCATTGCAAAACTGATGGGGGAGGTGCCGGTAGCTTCAGCGGCACTTGGTCCCGTTGCCGGATTTCCCGCGGCACGTTTTGCCGCCTCTCATTTTTCCGTCATGACGCGGGAGACAGCGCAACTTCTTATCGCAGGTCCGGCGTTGGTAGAACGGGCGCTGAACATCAAAATGACGAAGGAAGAACTTGGCGGGGCAAATGTCCATAGC
>CALEMG010000431.1 GCA_937910835.1 uncultured Alphaproteobacteria bacterium
AAATATCCGGCGATCGAGGTGGAAATCGTGGTTGATGCGACAGCCAATCTCCGGCAGGAACTCATCGACAGATCGCTCGACTTTGCCTTCCTGATGGGTCCGGTCTCCGACTTTCAGATCGAAAATCATGAGCTGATCGAGTTTGAGATTATCTGGGCAGCCGCGCCTTCCCTTAAGATAGATACAAGAAAGCCGCTCTCACTGGACGAGCTGGCCAGCAACCCCCTCATTACCTATGCCCGAAACACACGCCCCTTCGCCGAGCTTGCCCGGCAGCTCAGGAAAAACACGGGTTTGCCAGCGCGTATTTTCCCCTCCAGTTCCCTTGCCGCAATTCTGAAAATGGCGCAGGACGGCATTGGGGTCGCCAACCTGCCCCGAAAAATGATCCAGGCGGAACTTGAAGAAGGAACATTGATCGAGATCGCTTGCGATTGGCTGCCGCCAAACCTGAAATTCACCGCTTCCTATCCGACGGAACCATATAATCCGATAGCGGAAAAATTCATACAACACGCGCTAGAGGTTACCAGAGAATATCAAAACAGGCCTTAAGCGAGGGATAAGATGCTGCAGAAAACGATTTCACATCTTTTACTATAACAACCCCAAACAATAACCTCATCGCAGAGAATTCAGCAAAAAGGGGCGCAATTATGCTATCCTTAAGGGTGGCAAGCGTATAATGTTACAGAATGATGACGAAACCGAGTTGTCGATTGGGGACGCCATTGTCATTTAGACCCCCGGAGGTGGTGGGTTTGAGCATTTGAGTAAAAATTAGAGAGAACGATGAGTACTTACGTTTTTTCCGTTTATCATGCTGAAGCGCGGGATGCGCTGAAGAACAATCAGGAACATCCACATATTTCGATGCGCTGGGCCACGCCCTGCCGTTTCGCCATCGAGGCCGAAAACCCTCGGGATGCGGAAAATTGCATCACGAAGAAATATCCGCATGATAAGGGTTTTGTGACTAGACGTTTGAACTGACGCGCGTCGGTCCAAAAAAAGCTACACTTGGGCGACCCGCTTACCGTACCATAGGAGGATCGTGTGCACCCTGCCGCGACAAAATTATGGCGACGGAAACATATGACAAAAGAACAAAAAATAATAACCGAGATAAACGGTCCGGTGACTACCATCATCATCAACCGGCCTGAGGTGCGAAACGCTCTGGATCAAGAAACATCCGACCTATTGGCGCAAGCCTTTCGTGACTTCGACGCGGATGATACCCAACGAGTTGGAGTGGTAACAGGTGCAGGCGGTGCCTTTTGCGCCGGGGCGGATTTAAAGGAAACAGCGACCCGAGTTGATTACAAGGCTTGGGCGGGCCACCCGGAAGGCCCCTTTCACGCACCGCTCTCAAAACCCTTGATCGCTGCCGTGTCAGGACATGCGGTTGCCGGCGGCATGGGTCTTGCCCTCTATTGCGATATCCGCATTGCCGAAGAAACGACTGTTTTCGGAATCTTCTGCCGCCGCTGGGGTGTCCCGATGAGCGACGGGACCACTGTCCGCCTTCCCCGCCTAATCGGTATGGGCCGAGCTCTCGATATGATGTTGACCGGACGGCCTGTTCCGGCAGCGGAGGCGCTTTCCATGGGTCTGGTAACACGAGTGGTTCCAACGGGCAACGCGCGCGCCGCAGCCGAGGAACTGGCCCTTCAGATTGCGGACTTTCCGCAAATTGCCATGCTTTCGGACCGCGAAAGCGTTTATATGCAGGAAGGTAAGACCGACACGGAAGCCATCCACTTTGAAATGATCGCCGCAGAGGAAGCCAAACAGAAAGAAGCGCAAGCCGGCGCCGCTCGCTTTGCCGCAGGTGAGGGCCGGCATGGTGACTTCAAATAATCCTAAATGACTGGATAGCCTTTCCACGGCTTGATCGCACGAAGTGCAAAGGTCGAGCGCATACTCGCAACATGAGGCAGCTTGGCCAGGCAATTGCGATGAATACGGTCATAGTCCGGCACGTTCCGCGCCGCCACGCGGATGATATAATCCGCATTTCCCGTCGTCAGATGACATTCGAGAATTTCGTCATAGGTCATCACCGCCTTCTCAAAGAGATTAAGTGTCTCCTGGCTTTGAGACGTCAGTGAAATTTCAACGAAGACATCCACCTCCAGGCCGAGCGCATGCTTATCGAGCCGTGCCGCGTAACCGTCAATAACGCCCGCAGCCTCCAGCATCTTGATTCGACGATGACAGGCGGAAAGCGAGAGATTAACTCGCTCCGCTATCTCGGAAATCGGCTTGCCGGAGTCGATCTGCAGATCAGATAATATTTTACGATCAAAGTGATCCATTAAATATATTCCTGAAATTATTATTAAAAACCGGAATTTATACCAAAAAAGGGCATATAGTAAATAAACTTCGGAAAAAATATCGATGGAAAAAAGCTATAATTTCCTCATCAATTTAACCTGCTGTAACCTGCAGATGAGGAGCGACGAACATGATCGTAGGAACACCGAAGGAAATTAAAAACCATGAATATCGCGTCGGACTGACGCCGGAAAGCGCCGGAGAACTCGTCGCACATGGTCATGACGTTCTGGTTGAGTCCGATGCCGGCAAGGGCATTGGTGCTCTTAATGACGCCTATGAAGCAGTTGGCGCGAAGATTGTCGACACCGCAAAGGAAATCTTCGCCCGCGCGGACATGATTGTTAAGGTGAAGGAACCGCAGGCGGTTGAACGCGCCATGCTGCGCGAGGGCCAGATCCTCTATACCTATCTTCATCTCGCTCCCGACCCCGAGCAGACTCACGACCTCATCAAATCAGGCGCTGTCTGCATTGCTTATGAAACAGTAACGGACAACAGCGGCGGCCTTCCGCTCCTCAAACCCATGAGCCAGGTCGCAGGCCGCATGTCCGTTCAGGCGGGCGCGGCAGCGCTTGAAAAAGCCCACGGCGGGCGCGGTGTCTTACTCGGCGGCGTGCCGGGTGTTGCGCCGGGCAAGGTTGTCATTATCGGCGGGGGCGTTGTCGGCTTTAATGCCGCGCAGATGGCCATCGGCATGCATGCAGATGTCACAATCCTCGATCGCAATCCGCTGACGCTGGAACGGTTGGAAAACCACTTTGAATCCTCCGCCAAGGTCATTTACTCCACCAACGCCTTGCTGGAGCGGCTTGTTATGGAAGCCGACCTTGTCATTGGTGCGGTGCTTATTCCGGGTGCCGCTGCGCCAAAGCTGGTGACACGGGAGATGCTGAAAACCATGCAGGACGGCTCGGTCATTGTCGATGTCGCAATCGATCAGGGCGGCTGTTTCGAAACCTCCAAACCGACCACCCATGCGGATCCGACCTTTGTGGTCGACGGCGTTGTTCATTACTGCGTTGCCAATATGCCGGGCGGTGCTGCCCGCACCTCTACCTACGCACTCAATTATGTCACCCTGCCCCATGCTCGCAAAATTGCAGACAAAGGCTGGAAAGCGGCCCTTAAAAGCGACCCACATCTCGCGAACGGCCTCAATGTCTGGAACGGCAAGATCACCTGCGAACCCGTCGCGCGGGACCTGGGCCTTGACTACACCCCGATTGAGGAAGCGCTGAAGAACTAAAAAAATAAAGCCCGACCTTTTCCGGTCGGGCTTTTATAGCATTGGCGACCCCGGCACGACTCGAACGTGCGACCTGGAGATTAGAAGTCACCTGCTCTATCCAGCTGAGCTACGGGGCCGCGCGCGCCAAACCTGGGCGCGGAATGCGGTGATGGCGGGCATTGG
>CALEMG010000432.1 GCA_937910835.1 uncultured Alphaproteobacteria bacterium
GTGGTAATACAGGATCATAGCAGGCGCGATGAGATTCCAACAGGGAGGAATAGGATGCGGGTGCTGATCGTGGGCGCGGGCCCGACCGGGGTGACGGCGGCGGTGGAACTCAAACGCCGCGGCATTGAGGTCGAGGTGATTGACAAGCGCGAGGAAGGTTCGGGCCTTTCGCGTGCTGTTGGAATTACGCCGGAGAGTCTTTCGTTGCTGACACCCTCGGGAGCGACGGAGAAACTGCTCGCTGAGGGCATTCACTTTCAGGAGGCGCGCATCCATCGCCGCGCCACGCTTCTGTTGAAGCTCCCCTTCAAGGTTTCAAAGGTAAAATATGGCTATGAATTTATTCTCGGCCTGCCGCAGGACCGCACTGAGACGATCCTCCGAGAAAGGCTGGAAAGCTATGGCGTGCGGCTTCGCTACGCGACGGAGCTCAAAGACCTCCGTGACGACGGTGACGGTATGGTCGCGGTGATGGCGGATGGGGCGGAGGTGCGTTTCGATTATGTGCTGGGTGCCGATGGGGTTCACAGCCGCTGCCGGGAGGCGATGGGTCTTGAATACCCGGGATATGAGCTGCCGGAAACCTGGTCGATCGCCGATGTGAACGCGCAAAACTGGCCGACCCCAAAATCCTTTATCATATGCCAGTTCGCACGCGGCGGCGTTGTCGTTGTCGCGCCGCTGGCGATAGATCGCTATCGCGTCATTTCCAACCGGCGGGATGCCCTGCACAACCTCCCCATTGAGATGGAGGTGACAAAGATCAACAGGGAGGGAACCTTCACAATTTCCATCCGTCAGGTGCGGGAATATCGCAAGGGGCGGGTGTTCCTTGCTGGCGATGCCGCCCATTGTCATTCCCCCGTTGGCGGGCGCGGTATGAATCTCGGTATCGCGGATGCGGCGGAATTTGCCCGGCGTCTGGCGGAGGATGAGTTGGAGGGGTATAGCGCTTCGCGACATGCGGAGGGAGCAAAAGTGATCATGGGAAGCGAGCGGGCCCGCAAGATCGTAACCTCTAAAAATCCCGTAATACGGCGATTGTTCCGTTGGATGCTGGGCGTCGTCTCTATCGTGCCGCCGCTTCAGCGACGGATCACCGCGATCATACTCTATGGATGACGAGTGGCAAAAGGGCTTGGATAATGCTGCACTGCAACGTGAATTAAACCCGCTAAGTTTCTGTTGCAAAGTATAAAAATACATGGAAAATGAGGGATAAGGACTACAGTAGCCTTCAAGACGCTGAAAAAGCGCAATAAATAATTTTTGACATATACTTATCCGGGAGTATTTGTAATATGCGTAAAGCATTAATGGTTGCTTCTGCGACAGCCGTGTTGCTGGCATCCGGTTCCGCAGCGTATGCGGCCTGTGAGTCGGGCGAGATTGTCATCAAATTTGCCCATGTGACGAACACCGATAAGCATCCAAAAGGGATTGCCGCCAGCCTTCTGCAGCAGCGGGTGAATGACGAGATGCAGGGCAAAGTCTGCATGGAAGTTTATCCGAACTCCACCCTTTATAATGACGACAAAGTGCTGGAAGCATTGCTGAACGGCGATGTCCAGCTTGCCGCGCCGTCGCTCTCTAAGTTTGAGCAGTTCACCAAGCAGTTCCGCATCTTCGATCTGCCGTTCATGTTCAAGGATATCAACGCGGTTGATGCCTTCCAGAACTCCAATACCGGCCAGAAGATGAAGGAAAGCATGACCAAGCGCGGTCTTTTGGGCCTCGCTTTTTGGCATAATGGCATGAAGCAGTTCTCGGCTAACAAGCCGCTGGTCTCGCCGACCGATGCGAAGGACCTGAAGTTCCGGGTGCAATCCTCTGACGTGTTGGTGGCTCAGATGGATGCCCTCGGCGCGAACCCGCAGAAGATGGCTTTCTCCGAAGTTTATGGTGCGCTTCAGCAGGGCACCGTGAACGGACAGGAAAATACCTGGTCAAACATCTATGGCCAGAAATTCTTTGAGGTTCAGGACGGCACGACCGAAACCAATCACGGCGTGATCGACTATCTTCTCGTCACCTCAACCGAGTTCTGGGAAGGCCTTCCCGATGATATACGCACTCAGCTTGATACGATCATCAAGGAAGTGACCGAAACACGGAACGCGGAATCCACCAAGGTCAATGAGGAAGCCAAACAGGCAATCATCGCCGCCGGTGGTGTTGTCCGTACCCTGACAGCGGAACAGCGCCAGGAATGGGTCGATGCGATGACGCCGGTCTGGAGCCAGTTTGAGGCCGATGTTGGCACAGACAATATTGTCGAGGCACAGAAGTTCAATATGACCAACTAGGTTGGTCACCCGCTGGCGCGGCGATTATGCGTTGCGCCAGCTGCTTTTTGCGTAGCTGACAAGGGGGGAGGCCATGTCGGGACACACGCCGCACCGTACGCGCACATTTGTCGACAGCCTTGAAGAGACGCTGATCGCCATC
>CALEMG010000433.1 GCA_937910835.1 uncultured Alphaproteobacteria bacterium
CTTTCGGGACCGGGGAAACATGTCTTCATTGCCCAGAAAGCGCATATTTCTCTCTGGGAGGGCATAAAGAGTGACGGTGCAAATCCAGTTCCATTTCGTCACAATGATGTCGAGCATCTGAAGCGTCAGTTGCAGGCCTTCGGTTCGGGTCTCATTGCAGTGGATGCGCTCTACAGTACC
Organism: uncultured Alphaproteobacteria bacterium; assembly: GCA_937910835.1. Lineage (GTDB taxonomy): Bacteria > Pseudomonadota > Alphaproteobacteria > Sneathiellales > Sneathiellaceae > Sneathiella. The sequence continues at coordinate 181 of CALEMG010000433.1, forward strand.
GCCGGCAATATTGCCCCCCTGGTTCAATTTGCGGATCTCGCGGAACGATATGGTTGCGCCTTGATCGTCGATGAGACTCACTCATTCGGAACGCAAGGGACGGCTGGGGCCGGACTTGTGCAAGACATGGGTTTGACCGAAAGAGTTCACTTTAGAACAATGGGTTTGTCTAAGGCGGTTGCAAGTCGTGGTGGTGCTATTGTTTGCTCGACTCGCAATTCGGAATTTCTTCGGTATGAATCGCTGCCGTCGATCTTTAGCACGTCTGTTCTGCCGCACGAAGTTGCAGGCTATAATGCTGCACTCGATGTATTTCGAGATGAGACTTGGAGGCAGACGAAGCTTGCCTCAAATCATGCCTATTTGAGAGCGGGATTAGACGCGATCGGTTACAATGTGAACGCATCGAAGGCTCAGATCATTGCTCTCGAAGCCGGGGATATTAGGCAAACGGTTCTATTGCGTGACGCTCTTGAAAGTAGGGGCGTGTTCGGCGCAATCTTTTTCCCACCTGCAACCCCGGAGAAACGCTGCTTGATCCGGCTCACCGTCAACTGCATTGTGTCACGGGAGGAGCTTGATCGCGTTCTGTCTGTTTGCCAGGAGATCAAAGACGAAGTCGGAATGGCTGACTGGCGATCGACAAGGAGAAAACGGCGCGAGAACGGATATTTAAACCGCAATCAAAGGGTTGCAGCCTAAAACTCGTTCACTTTAAACGGGGCCAAAGCACGCTTTAAGCTTTTCGTTTTGGATCATGTTCTTATAGCAAAACCTCGTACACTTTTGCGAAGCATGATCTAGTGCGTAACAGCTGGTTCCTGTAACTCTGCGGGCGGAAGCGATACCACAAACATCGCTCCGCCTGTTTTCTGGGTCTTGCAATGAATGGAACCGCCAGCGGCTTCGACGACCATCCTGCAGAATGAGAGGCCGAGGCCGGTGCCGTCGCTGTCTTTGTCCAGCGAACGAAAAGGCAAGAAAATATCGTGAACGTGTTCAGGTGGTATGCCGGGTCCGTCGTCCGATACGATTAATGAATTGAAACCTCTGGCGTCCGGACCTTCGATCTTGATTTCAACTCGGCCTGCTGTTGCTTCCACTGCCCGAAGAGCATTTCGAACTAGATTGAACACAACGTGGCGCATCAAAGCAGGGTCAGCGAAGTATTCAAAGTCCTGAGTGACCTTAACCGCCAAGTTTAGTTCTGCTTCGGTCTTAAAGCTAAAATCATTTAGAGTTTCTCTGACGGTGTCTTGCATGCTTAATTTTTTTGCCCTCTCGTTCCTGTGCCCGAAATTGGTGATATTCAGGATCAGGGAATTGATAACGGCGTTGGCGGATGAGGTCTGTCTCGCAATTCTATTGGCAGCATTGTATAATTGCTCTGGATTTTGATGAGGCAACATCTCGATATTTTTTTCATAGGTCGATATTTCTTTCATCAATGACTCTGCATCAAAGCGAATGGAAGCCAGTGGCGTTCGCATTTCGTGAGCAATATAGCCAGCTAGTACCCCAGCAGCTTTCATCTTCTCTTTGTGTATTAGGTTGTTCGAATGATTTAAGAGTATGAGGCCGACCATGGTGAAACCATAGATCGACAAAGTTGAGTAGAGGGCATCTGGAAACCCGGGTGATACCGCCGCAAGAAGGTACATGATCGCGGCCGCCACAATACCCATAATGGTGGCGGGTAGGATGTTAAAGGCGTCAATGAGAAAGACCATATACATCATGGCAGCCATGGCCGACAGCTGCCACTCCAAGGTCGCTCCATTCATAAGCAGCATGTACGTGAAGAAGAACGGTAGGCAGTAGACAAATGTGATGAAACTAAAGGGTATTACAAAAGGTCGTAGTGGTTTGGGCCAATAGTAGCTGACGGCCAGAAGGCCACACAGGCCAGCGCCAATCATCCTTGCAACGAGGCTTTCGTACGGTTGGGGAACTAATTCAGTCCATACGAAAAAGAACAGCGGGAACATGACAAGGCCCAATCCGGAGGCCATGCGTATCTTGTACCGGGCCTCGGAATGATACTCGGCATATGCTGCGTATGCTCGCCTTGGCCAGCCGATAATCAGTTGCTGAATCGGTTTCAACTGGTTAAGTGCCTCTTGTGACTCTGTGGTGGAAACCTGTTTTAGTTCAGTCGCTTGAGTGCCAGCAGAGCCTAGGAAACAATTGTAACATGCTACCGTACTTCCATGATACCGCCGTGGCAGTGATCGACGATGATCCCACGTACTTAGAAAGCTTCATGTTTCGATTGTCACCAGTTGGCAATCTGAAGGCCTTTCAGGCCCCTGAAGCTGCCGTGCGATATCTTATCATGGACGCTCCAAAGCCTCCAAGTATTGCCAAGTATGTGGAGCGCAATAGCGAGAATCTCACTGCGGGAGAGATTGATCGTGGTGATCGCGTCATCCACATCCATGGCCACTACATTCGGGACCTGCAGCAAGATCGTGCTCGATCCGGTCAAGTATCTGTAATCGTTGTGGATTACAACATGCCCAAGATGAATGGCCTGCAGGTTTGCCGTGCCATTCAGCCATTGCCTTGCCGTAAGGTGTTGCTCACTGGAAAGGCAACAAAGAGCATCGGAATTGACGCGCTAAACTCTGGATTGATCGATGCCTA
>CALEMG010000434.1 GCA_937910835.1 uncultured Alphaproteobacteria bacterium
CGAGGAAATCGTTCTATTTAAGAGATCAGTTCCTAGAATAATTAGCTATTTCCATCAGTTGCAGGAAATTCCAGTACATTTTGACGAGTACGAAATATCTGGCCTAGATGGTGAAGAGGTACTCAAAATTGAGGACAGCAGAATAATTGTAGAGTTCTTTCTTGACGAGAAAATTAAGCCCCAATTCAACTTCTTAAGGAGTATTCTTGACGAACGTCAAAAAAAATACTCGCAGTCAGTTAGACCACAAAAGGAAACATTACTTAGACGTTTACGTGTGCTAGATGCAAGTTTAAAAACCCCAAAAATCAAGAAAAAGAAAATTCAAGATTCTATTTATCCTGAGAATAAAAATGCCACAGAATCGATGACGCATGATAATGATTTAAGATACCTAAAAGGGTTTAAAAACAAGTCAAGCTATCTGACTTTGGCAAGGGCTAAAATATAGTAAAAAAATAGAGACGCTGAGTTTACTATTCTCCTCCCACCTTATTCTTAATAAATTCTCTCGTATGACCGCGAATTACAGCGATACGAGAGGAAGAATGAATATACATTACGAAAATTTTCCTAAGAAATTTGCAACGGTAAAAGAACTGCCGAAACTTCCCCAATACGCATGGCTTACTGAATCTAGTCTTCGTCATTACATTTTTATGTCGGAACCGAGGTTCTCTTCAGATGGCGCGGAAATTCCGGGAAACGGATTGGCACGGGCAATACTACGCGTTGGTAGAAAAGTGTTAATCGACATTGATAAATTTGATCTTTGGGTGGAGAGCCATAGAGTCGAACCGTCTACTCAGGGGGAGCATCCATGACTTTTACTTGTGACAACATTGCAATCACGTGCAATTCCTCTGTAACACCTAAGGCCTCAAGCGCTGCGGACCGCAATAAAGAGGCAGCAGATAAATTTGCAAAAAAGATGAAGCCCGTTTTTCTGGAGCTTGCGGCGGCTGGAAGAATTGGCACTAGCGCGATCACAACGGAATTGAACAAACGTGAGCTCAAAGGACCGCGTGGCGGAAACTGGCATCGAACTACGGTTGGACGAGTACTCAAGCGTTTGGGAAAAGATTTCGAAGTCGAAATGCGAATTGCTTACAAAAAATACGACGATGCTAATCAAACAAAACTTTTTGGGAAACCGCTCGACATATCCGAATTGGAGAAATTAGCGGCGGATTACAAGAACTCCAAATAGCGCTCATACCGTTGAAAAACCGGTTTTGCAGTTGGTTATGAAGACTGATTTTGTCGAAGGAAAATTAAGATGGACAAAGGTCAATTTAAGGCTCGCGTAAGAAAGGCGAAGAAGCATGTTCAACGTCAGCAAGACAATATCACAGCTGCTCTTGAAACCGGAAAACAGTCTCAAGCGAGATTTCACGAGCGAAAGCTTATGAACAGTTTTGACGCAAAGCTTGTTGCGACGGCTAAAGCAAACTCAAAGACCAAAGCAAAATACAGAACATATGACCCGGAAGCGCTCATGGATATTGCCGGAAACTTGGATGTCTGGACACCTACCAAAGAGAAGGCGCGAATAACTCTTCAGGCGAAAGAAAAAAAGCCGGACGAACCTCGCGCTGTTATCACTTTCGGTATTCGGCAAAAGGCTTGTCAATATCTAGTCGGATTGGCGCTTGAGCCATCGGCCAAGCGTTCAATAAAACCCAATCAATTCAGTCAAGAAGGAGGGACTAAAAATGCCATAGAAACAACACTCCAGTTACTTCACAAAGGCTATACTAATTTCGTCGAGATAGATATCGCGAGTTGCTATTCAAGCTACTGTGAAGAAGTCCTACCGGACTTGCTTAACATACCATTGAATGTAAATGACAATGTTGTCGTTGGACGACGTATGTTATTTACACTTAGTTATATCGGTTTTTCTCTTGGCAACGGCGACGAACTTTTGGACAGTGATTTATTCCGAGAGGTTATCGCCGAGGTTCAGCATGGGATTCCTCAAGGCTCGGCACTTTCTCCATTAGTATCGGACATGTTACTCAGTAGGATCGACATCGATCTTCCTGACGAAGCCCGTCTGGTGATTTATGCGGACAACTTCCTGATTTTAGCGAAAGATGAAGGGGTTGCCCGTGCCGTGGCAGATAACTTGAGGAGGGCAATAAGTAGCCACCCGGCTGGACCGCTCACGCCAAGAATTGAACAATCCGGTAAGGCAAAAGATGGTTTCGATTTTTTAGGATATCATTTATATGCGCGTGGTAGCGGCTTTGCCGTCCGGCCTTCCGATTATAATCGGAATAAATTCGATAATAGGTATACGTCCGAGCTAGATAAAATTCCCCTACCTCACAATGCCAGACCGGGACATCTAAAGCGTATCAAAAAATTGGAAAATTGGGTTAAAGGCTGGTGCGCCGGGTTTTGCTTATGGGAAGGGATGGGAGAATTCAAAACTGAACGGCTGGTACATCTCAAAAAACTGAAGATAGACATAAAGAATGAGTTAAGCTCTCTAGATAGAGCAGCCTGAACACATTCTATCGGACGTCTTACCGAAATCAGCTTTTACCATGCGGAAGTGTTTCGATCACGCGGGACAGCGTTGGGACATATCCAAAAAATAGGGGTAACCGGTTTGGGCGGTTTAGAACGCATCCAAAAATACATTATCAAAACTGGAGATCATATCTTCGGCTTGGCACTGCCATGTTGGTCTTGGACCGGGACAATTGACGACAGGAATCGTCCTCGGATCAAAATTGATGGTAATGTCCTTATAGTAAGGAGAGCACTCTATCAACTTAATGGCGTTCCTTTGGAGGAAGGAGACAAAATTATATCGCTTTGCAGAAACAAAGCATGTTTGCGTCCTGAGCATTTGGTAATTGGAACAGATCGTGACGCTTTCTTAATGGGGCGCATGCAGTGCATGGGCCCCGGTGATATCTATGTGATGCAAGAAATGTTCAAAAAAGGTGAGATAAAATTACATCATATTGAAGATTGCTATGACGTTACCCGCCCGGTTGCTGAAGCGGTTGTGGCTGAAGGTGGGCTGATAAAGCGATCACTACCAATGTATTCAGGACAATTCTCGTGAAAAACCTCTCAAGAACCAATCCGATAGATACCCGCATTGTACAACTAGCAAATCGATTCCCGGGACATTCTCACAAATTGCGGTGCCTTCAGATCCGTAAGGTTAAATAGGTAGTTTTTGCGGCTTTTCCCTTTACCAGAGATGTCAATTCTTTAACGTTAATAGTGGGTCAGAAGTTCATCGGCCTCCCCCGGAAACTCACGGAGGAGAACGATATGAACAAAGACCCTATTTTCGATATACACTGCCGTCATCTCGCTGATCTGGTCAGCGAAGACAACTTTGAACCACCCCGCTTACATCCCCTCGACATCTCGCCTTGGCTCGCCATGAGCCTGATGCAGAAAGCAATCCGTCGAGGTGATATTCCCTACGCCCTGAGGAGCGCGGCGACGCTTCTTGAAAATTCTCCTGACAGGTTATGGAGGCGGCTCTGCGTCACCGCATTTGAGGACATCGGTGTCGCCGATACGGAGACCGTCTCGCTGGTTATGGCGGGACTATCGGGAAAGTACTGGCGCAGCCGCAATGGCGGTGACTGGCGCATCGCCAGCTATCTGGTGCAGCGGATGGCACAGTCTGTCAAATGTCGCTCCGCCGATGATCTTGCCTATATCGCAGAACGGCATCCTGACTTTGAGGCAGATCGTTTGCGCCTGACCTTCGAGCCGATCCCGAAACTGCTGGATATTGTCATCTCGACTGCACCGCTGCCCGAAAGAGCGCTTGCACTCTGGTATGCCGTCGGAACCCATCGCTGCCGGTCGGATATCCTTCGAACCCGCAAGGGCGATCCCCATGGTGTTCTGGATGCCCTCTGTGAGTTGGGCTTTCCGGAAAGCCTGATTGAAGTCAGCCGGTCCGGTCTTGCAAAATGCGGCGAGATACTGGTGCCGTTCGTTCCGTTTCTGTGGCGGGAGCTGCAGACGTCTACAAGTTCCGTCGAAGAGATATCCCTGCCCCGCGTATGCCTATGACATGCATACCCGTGAAGGCAAGCAGGCAATCGGATTGTTTCTGAAAAGAAGAAGCGAAACGGGTCGATGGCTGAAAGAATTAAGCCCGCCTGCCACGCGATCTGCTTTGCTTGGTCACATGATCTTCCGCATCGAGAGTGCCTGTCTTGACCGGCGGCTTCGATGGGGAACCGGTGATAAGCTCTGGTGCATGAGCGATGTCGAGTTGCAGGGATACAGACCGCAGGAGATGGCCGAAGGGTTACGGCTCTTGCGAAATGATCTGCCACTTCTGAACGAGGCGCGCC
>CALEMG010000435.1 GCA_937910835.1 uncultured Alphaproteobacteria bacterium
CAATCGCCTGAGCCAGCCGTTGCTGTCCCTTGCCGGATTTCAGAATTTTCTCATCTTCGCGGTTGGAAAGATAGCCCAACTCCACAAGGACGGACGGCACATCCGGCGCCTTTAATACGCGAAATCCGGCGAACCGGTGTGAGCGGCCGCGCGTTTTCATGCCAGATTTGGAGATTTCCGGAATGATCATCTCGGCGAATTTAACGGAAAAATTCATGGTTTCCCGTTGCGCGAGGTCGATGAGGATGCCTTGCACCGTATCGTCCTGCACGCTCATGTCGCCACCGGAGATCAGGTCGGACTTGTTCTCGCTCTTGGCCAGTTCCGCCGCTTCGTCGTCCGAGGCGGTTTCGGAGAGGGTATAAACTGTTGATCCGCGAAAATCTGGGCGACTGATCGAATCAGCGTGGATCGAGACAAAGAGATCGGCCCCGGCATGCCGCCCGACGGAGACACGCTCTCGCAGGCTGAGGAAGGTATCATCGTTCCGGGTCATGATGACATTGTATTGTTTGTTCTTCGACAGAATGCCAAATATTCGTTTAGCGACACCAAGGGTAATTTTTTTCTCATAAATACCGCTCTTGCCGATGGCGCCAGGATCGATACCGCCATGGCCTGCATCAACGACGATTGTATATTTCCGGATTTTTACTGGTGGTTCCGGCGCGAGAATGGCAACTTGCGTGCTCTTTTGCTGATTGCGCCGCGCCGCTAGCTCTTTTCGGAAGCTATCCTCGTCAGTTTGCTGAATATCGATAAAGAAGCGATAGGGCTTACCCGAGGAAGGCGGCAGGATCACCGTGCGCAGAATTTTAACCGGTCCGCCAACATCGAGCACAACGCGGGAGGTATCTTTCTTGAACAATCCGAATCGATAGTTCTGGACCAGACCCTTCTTGCGGCCAGCGTTCTCATCTGCCTGCCAGTTGAGCTCTGGCAGATCGATGACAATGCGGTACGGGTCGGCCAGCAAGAAAACGTCATATTGCGGCGCCGCGCTCATTTCCAGTACGAAGCGCGTCTTGTCCGTATGCTGGCCCAGCCGGGCAGAGGATACATCAATGGTCGGCGCCGCACTCGCGACGGTCGATAGGCAGGCCACGGCAACCATCAGGCAGGCCATCAAGGCATATCGGAAAAAGCGATCAACCATATCCATATCCGGATCACATATATTTTACGCTACAGTATTTGACGGCTATGCATTCGCCGAACGGCCTAAATTAGCGACTTCATACCCTCTTTTCAATGCATAGCGCTCTATATTATGTAATATTTTTCATCCCCCCATCATTATTCACTTGGTATGTCCGTCATATTGAAGCTATCATAGTTGTGTGAGTTCCTGTGGTCAGTCCCATACTCATATATATGAGCTAGGGCGGCGCCGTTATCGACAGCTTTTGCAGGCATTGAAAAATTTCAATCCCCGGAGCGTCTGATGAGAGCGCTTAAGACAATGCAGAGAAAATAGGTGAAACAGAAATCGTTCCTGTTCTCAATGTCGAGGGCAGGTTATGGCAGCCAAAAACTCAAGCCTGACCGGTTGGTGGGTTTGAAAAGGTTTTTCAGAAAAAAAACGCGGCGCCGACGATTTCCATAAAAATAGGCTGATGCTCTTTTTCTCATAGAGAGGGTATACGGTCACGGAGCATAAGTATGGCTACGCGCATGCTGGTCGACGCGTCTCATGAAGAGGAGACACGCGTCGTAATAGTTAAAGGTACCCGTCTCGAAGAATTTGATTACGAGACAGCGTCAAGAAAACAACTCAAAGGCAATATCTATCTTGCAAAAGTAACAAGAGTTGAACCCTCCCTTCAGGCAGCCTTTGTCGAATATGGCGGAAACCGTCACGGCTTCCTCCCTTTTAATGAAATCCACCCCGATTACTACCAGGTACCGATTTCCGACCGCGAGGTCCTGATCGAACAGGAAGCCGCGGCAGAACGCGAAGCGAGCGATCTGGAGGATGCAGAGATCGATGAATCTGCTGCCGATGCGACGGCAGAGGCGAAAGATGACGCAGACGACACCGAAGCGATGGTGGAAGCCTCTGCTGAGGACGACGAGGATGGCGTTGTTGATGATGCCGATGACACGGGCGGTGGCCTTGAAGTTGTCGATAGCAGTGATGACGATGTTGTCGAAAACCTCGGCGGTGAGGATGATGTCGATGATCGGCGCGCCACAAAACCGCGCCGCAATTATAAAATTCAGGAAGTGATCAAGCGGCGGCAAATCCTGCTGGTGCAGGTGGTCAAGGAAGAGCGCGGCAACAAGGGCGCGGCTTTGACGACCTATATCTCCCTGCCCGGTCGTTATAGCGTGCTGATGCCGAATACAGGGCGTGGTGGCGGAATCAGCCGCAAGATCAGTAACCCTGCTGATCGCAAACGCCTCAAGAAAATCGCAAACGAGTTGGAAGTGCCCGAAGGGAGTGGCGTTATTATCCGCACTGCGGGCCTTAGCCGGACCAAGGTCGAGATCAAACGCGACTATGAATTCCTGATGCGGCTCTGGGATGATATCCGAGAATTAACGCTCAAATCCATTGCGCCATACTGTGTGTATGAAGAGGCCAATCTGATCAAACGGAGCATCCGCGATCTCTATGACAAGGAGATCAGCGAAGTTCTGGTTGAGGGCGATGAGGGCTACAAGGTGGCGAAGGACTTCATGCGCAAGCTGATGCCGAGCCACGCGAAAAAAGTTCAGCCGTACAAGGACAAGATCCCCCTCTTCCACCGGTTCCAGGTGGAGCAGCAGTTTGCCTCCATGTATCATCCGGAAGTGCAGCTTAAATCGGGCGGCTATATTGTAATCAACCCGACGGAAGCGCTTGTTTCCATTGACGTCAACTCCT
>CALEMG010000436.1 GCA_937910835.1 uncultured Alphaproteobacteria bacterium
AAGGATCCTTCGAGCGATTTTTGCGCCATTATCGATTCCGTTATGGATATCGACTATGCAGCCGCACGCATCACATATGAGCAGGCCGATAAACTCATAAGCCACATCCAAACAAACAAATTAAAACTGGCTTGGATTATTGAAACCCATGTTCATGCCGACCATCTTACCGCCGCGCGATATATACAGGAAAAGATTGGTGGAAAGATTGGCATTGGTGAGAACATAACCGTTGTTCAAGACACTTTTGCAGATATCTATAACGAAGATGCCGATTTCCCTCGTGACGGCTCTCAGTTTGACGAGCTTTTTACAGATGGAGCCACATATAAGATTGGTTCGATCAATGCCTTTGCTATGCATACACCGGGACATACGCCTGCCTGCATGACACATGTTATTGGGGATGCCGCCTTTGTCGGGGATACGCTGTTCATGCCCGATGGTGGGTCAGCACGCGCGGACTTTCCTGGCGGAGATGCAGGTGTCCTGTATGATTCCGTGCAAAAAATATTGGCATTACCGGATGAGATCCGGCTTTTCATGTGTCATGATTACGCTCCCAATGGACGAGAAATCAAATGGGAAACCACTGTCTTGGATGAGAAGGAAAACAACATCCATGTCGGAAAAGGCCATTCGAAAGAAGAATTCATAAAAATGAGGTCCGAGCGCGACCCGACCCTTGGCATGCCTCGACTTATCCTGCCTTCCCTGCAAGTCAACATGAGGGCTGGTAATGTGCCCGCTGACAAGGATGGCCGCCAGATGCTTAAACTGCCGGTGAATATACTCTAATTTTCACCGCTAATTTAATTGTTCCCGGAGAGCAAAAATGGATGTTAAAAAAATCGATGATCACTATTCTGTAAGCCCGCAAATTTCATCAGAAGATATCAAAACCTTGGCCGAAATGGGCTTTCGATCGGTTATCTGCAATCGTCCTGATGGCGAAGGAATGGACCAGCCCACTTTCGCGGAAATTGAAGCTTCCGCCCATAAAGCAGGCATGGAAGCGCGCTATATTCCAATTGTTGCAGGTCGGGTAAATGATGACGATGTTGAAGCCTTTCAAGAAGCATCAAAATTTTTGCCAAAACCCGTCCTTGCCTACTGTCGAACGGTGACAAGGTCGGCGACATTATGGTCGTTGAATGAGGGGGCTCAGGGACGCGCTCTCCCGGAAATTCTTGAAATGACGAAAAAAGCCGGATATGATATGGCGGGTGTCGTTCGCCGCATTGCCAATGGTGGGAAGACGCCGACAGATGCTCCAGATGCCACACATGATATCGTTATCCTTGGTGGTGGGGCTGCCGGAATTTCCGTTGCCTCCAGTTTACTTAGCCGCTTTACCGATCTTGATGTCGCAATTATTGATCCCGCTGACGTCCACTATTATCAGCCCGGCTGGACCATGGTTGGAGGCGGCGTTTTTGAGGCCGAAGAAACGGCACGCACCATGGCCTCGCTCATCCCAAAAGGTGTCACTTGGATAAAGGCGGCAGTTTCTGCATTTGAACCTGACACCAATTCCGTGATTTTGGATGGATGTCGTGTCATCCGGTATAACCGCTTGATCGTAGCACCCGGCCTAAAGCTCAATTGGCATGGAATTGAAGGTTTGGTGGAAACGCTGGGACGTAACGGTGTCACGTCAAACTATCGCTACGATTTAGCGCCTTATACATGGGAACTTGTCCAGAGCCTTCGCTCAGGCCGTGCTCTGTTCACACAACCTCCGATGCCAATTAAATGCGCTGGCGCCCCACAAAAGTCGCTTTATCTGTCCGCAGATCACTGGCAAAGATCCGGTCATCTTGAGAATATCGATATCGAATTTTACAATGCCGGTGGCGTTCTTTTCGGGGTAAAGGAATATGTTCCTGCCCTCATGGAATATATAAAACGCTACCACGTGGATTTGAAACTCACGCATAATCTGATCCGGATTGATGGACCAAGTAAAACCGCTTGGGTCAACAAAACGGAAGCAGATGGCAATAATGAAGTAATCGAGACCAATTTCTCGATGATCCATGTCGTTCCGCCGCAAACTGCCCCAGATTTCATTCGGATCAGCCCGTTGGCCGATGCGGCCGGATGGGTTGATGTAGATCAAACTACCCTTCGCCACAAGACATACGACAATGTCTGGTCCTTGGGAGATGTTATGAACGCGCCAAATGCAAAGACAGCCGCAGCCGCGCGCGTGCAGGCGCCGGTCGTCGCCAACAATGTTTTGGTCGATATGGGCAAGCAAAAAGGTGTCGCACACTATAATGGATACGGATCATGCCCGCTTACGGTGGAACGAGGGAAAATTGTCTTGGCTGAATTTGGGTACGGCGGCAAGCTACTTCCAAGTTTCCCTAAATGGATTATTAATGGCGAAAAACCTAGTCAGCTTGCTTGGCTGCTCAAAGAAAAAATTCTACCGCCTATTTATTGGAAAGCGATGCTGCGTGGTCGGGAATGGATGGCAAAACCAAAAATTTTTGAGTGATCACTCTTCTATCGACGTTTTCAGAATAACTTCATGGGAAAAATATTGCGGATTTAGTCATAGTCTAATCTAAAGATCTCCTATCAGCGTTACCGTATCTCGGCCACTATAGTTGTACAGGCAGTCTTGTTGTCCACTCATTTTATATTGAGCTATCAAAGTATAATAACTGTTGATCAAATACGATCTGCTGACATTGTATGTAGGATAGTCATGCAGCGAGCTTTGGACTGAAAGCCAGATACATGTTTGTTGACGAGCAAACTTGAAAAGTGAAGGAGCGACATGAAATGAAATCGAGAACGATCCTGATAATCGGTGTCTTGATCGTTGCCATTGCTGCCGGAAGCTATCACTGGTGGCAACAGCAGCAGAGCGATTTACCTGACGGATTCGTCCGCGCTAACGGGCGGATCGAGGCAGAACGAGTCGACGTCGCTCTCAAATTTGGTGGACGAATTGCTGAAGTTTTAGCTGATGAAGGGCAAATGGTTACGCCCGGTGATGTTGTTGCCCGAATTGATTCCACCGAGCTAGAAGCAGAAATCCGCGCCGCCGAAGCTGCGACCCGCCAAGCCGAGCAGGAGCTGGCACAGGCAAAAGCTTTGGTAGCACAGCGCGAGGGCGAAGTGACCCTTGCCCAAGCCGAGTTAGAACGAACCGAGACTCTTGTCACGCGTGGATATGCAACAGCACAGACATTAGATCAGCGACGCTCACAAGAGATCACCGCTATCGCGGCACTCAACACCGCACGCGCTCAAATTGCCTCTGCAAAGGCAGCAATAGAAGCATCAGAAGCGAAGGTCGCAGCCCTGAAGGCAAACCTCGCTGACTACACTTTGATCGCGCCAAGGAACGGGCGCGTGCAATATCGCTTGGCCCAGCCCGGCGAGGTTCTAGCGGCGGGCGGGAAGATAATCACCCTGCTTGATCTGACAGACGTCTATATGGATGTCTATCTACCCACTGATGATGCGGGTCGGCTCCGCTTTGGAGCCGAGGCTCGACTAATCCTTGCTGCCGCGTCACAATACGTGATCCCGGCGTCTGTTGAATTCGTCGCCTCGGAGGCGCAGTTCACTCCCAAGTATGTTGAAACTGAGAGTGAACGCGCGAAGTTGACATTTCGCGTCAAGCTACAAATACCGGCGGAAGTTCTCAAGAAATATCAGGATGTTGTAAAAACCGGTGTTCCAGGAATTGCTATTGTCCGCATCTCACCAGAAGCGGAATGGCCGGAAACGCTGGCGGTTAAACTGCCATGACGAGACCGGCCTCCGAAATGGCCGCCACTGTCGCTAGCGTAACCCATCGCTATGGGGCGACCGTGGCGCTTGAAGGAGTGTCGGTTGAAATCCCGGCGGGCCAGATGGTTGGTTTAATCGGCCCAGACGGCGTTGGAAAGTCCACTTTTTTGGGACTTATTGCAGGCGTGCGCCGGCTGCAAAACGGTACAGTCGAAGTACTTGGCGGCTCGATAGGCGATCGACAACACCGCGATGCGGTTTGCAGGCGAATCGCCTACATGCCGCAAGGACTTGGTCGGAATCTCTATCCAACACTTTCGGTCATTGAAAATATCGATTTTTTTGGCCGCCTTTATGGCCAGTCGGCACATGAACGCGCCACGCGCATCGCTGATCTGTTGAAGAGCACGGGGCTCGCTCCATTCAAGAACCGCCCAGCAGGCAAGCTTTCCGGAGGGATGAAGCAGAAGCTTTCGCTCTGTTGCGCGCTTATCCACGATCCCGACCTACTGATCCTCGACGAGCCGACAACTGGCGTTGATCCCCTATCACGTCTGCAGTTCTGGCAACTGATCGACCGTATCCGCGCGCGGCGCCCCGGCATGAGCGTAATCACCGCAACAGCCTATATGTCGGAGGCCGAGCGGTTCGAACATCTGGTTGCTATGAATGCGGGCAAAATCCTTGCTATCGGGACGCCGGACGAGTTGATGTCACAAGCTGGCACCGACACTCTGGAAACTGCGTTTATCGCGCTATTACCTGATGAAGACAGGCAGGACCATGAGGCCATCACACTGCCTTCGCGCATTATTCAGGAAGGTCCTCTTGCTATCGAGGCAGAAGGACTGACTATGAGTTTCGGCGACTTTGTTGCCGTCGATCACGTAAGTTTTCGCATTCAGCCCGGAGAGATTTTCGGTTTTCTCGGATCAAACGGTTGCGGAAAGACCACGACTATGAAGATCCTAACCGGCCTTTTGACTGCTACTGAAGGCGATGCGAAGCTGTTCGGCAAACCCATCGGTACCGATGGCATAGCGACGCGGCAGCGTGTTGGTTACATGTCGCAATCTTTTTCTCTTTATTCGGAATTATCTGTAACAGGTAATTTGGCGCTACATGCTGATTTGTTCCACCTGCCCCGCGCAAACCGCGAAGCGCGCGTCGACGAACTGATTAAACGGTTTGACTTAGTCGATGTGGCGGATGCGATGCCCGAAAATCTCCCGCTGGGCGTACGCCAGCGCCTCCAATTGGCCGTGGCGGTTCTACATAAGCCCGAGTTGCTGATTCTTGACGAACCAACTTCCGGCGTCGATCCAATAGCCCGCGATGCTTTTTGGGCTTTGTTGATTGAGCTGTCGCGTAAGGACGGAGTGACGATCTTCATCTCCACCCATTTCATGAACGAAGCCGAACGGTGCGACCGTATCTCCTTGATGCACGCAGGTAAAGTTCTGGCTCAGGGCACCCCAGATGCATTGTGCCAGCAGCGTAGTGCGGCGACGCTCGAAGAGGCGTTTATCGCCTATTTGAAGGAGGCTGGCGCTGAAGACAGTACGCCCAACGAGGTCCTTGACTTTCCCACGGCGACAAGTCCGCATGTTGCCAAAATCGGATGGGTGTCCCCTTCTCGTATTTGGGCATTCGCCCGGCGTGAGACCATGGAAATTCTGCGCGATCCAATTCGGCTGGTTTTCGCGCTGTTTGGCCCAATCGTCTTGATGCTGGCAATGGGATACGGCATCACTTTCGATGTTGAGAACTTGTCATATTCAGCGTTAGATCAGGACCAGTCCCGCGAAAGCCGGATGCTTCTCGATTCAATCGCGAGTTCGCGCTATTTCGACGAACGACCTCCAATAACCGATTTCGCCGAACTGGATCGCCGCATGAAAGCCGGTGATATCTCTCTCGCGATAGTCATTCCTCCCAACTATGGCCGAGACCTTTTAGCGGGCCGAATACCAGAGATTGGCGCGTGGCTTGATGGATCGAATACGACGCGTGCAGAAACAGGGCGCGGATATCTGCAAGGCGCGCTGTTTGCGCATTTGGGCGATTTGTCAATTCGGGAAACCGGCGAGATACCCGGTTTCTACCCTGCTACAGTTGAGCCCCGCTTCCGCTACAATCAGGCATTCCGCTCGCAATATGCAATCCCCCCCGGCGTACTGATGATGCAGTTAATCATGATCCCTGCCATGCTAACAGCGCTTGGTGTAGTGCGTGAGAAGGAAATGGGTTCAATCGTCAATCTTTATGCGGCCCCAGTTCATAAAATCGAATTCCTGCTAGGCAAGCAACTGCCCTATATTGGCGTTGCAATGGTTAGCTTCGCGAGCCTTGTCGTACTGATGCTCATAGTGTTTGGTATTGGAATGCCGGGCAGCTTTCTGGCATTGGTATTGGGGGCGCTATTCTTCACGGCGGCAGCCACAGCATTCGGCCTCGTCGTATCGACATTTGTCCGCTCGCAAATCGCCGCGATTTTTGCGACGTCAATTATTGTCATGATCCCAACCGTCAATTTTTCGGGAATGATGTATCCGGTCTCCACCTTGGAAGGCGGCGCAAAGCTCATCGGTCAGGCTTTTCCGGCGCTCTATTTCCAGCAGATTAGTACAGGGGTCTTTAATAAAGGTCTCGATTTAGCAATATTGCTTCCCAATCATCTGATCCTCGCCGGTTTTTGTGTCCTCTTCTGGGCGATCGCAACCGTATTCTTACGTAAGCAGGGGACCTGAGCCATGCGCTGGATTTCCAACATCTATCGGCTGGGCGTCAAGGAAATATTCAGTCTTCTGCGCGACCCAGTGCTGATGGGCCTGATCTTATACACCTTCACATTTGCCTTCTACACCGTCGCCCACGGAGTACAGACCGAGTTGAACAATGCGTCCATCGCTGTTGTAGATGAGGATCGGTCGGAATTGTCAGGACAGATCACGGGAGCGTTTCTACCGCCTTACTTTAAAACCCCGGTAGTAATCGATTTGAGCGAGGTCGATCCGGGTATGGACGCGGGCCGATATACTTTTGTGCTGGATATCCCCCCTGGTTTTGAGTCGGATGTGCTGGCCGGGCGCACCCCTGAAATCCAGCTTAATGTTGATGCAACCGCGATGACGATTGCCGGCAACGGGGCGACTTATATTTCCAGCATCGTCAACGCCGAGCTGCTGAAATTTGTTAGCCGGTCCAGCGGCACCGTGGTTCTACCCGTCGATTTGCGGGTGCGAGCAAAATACAATCCAAACCTCCACTCCTCATGGTTCATGGCCGTGATGCAGATCATCAACAACCTGACAATCCTCGCAATCATTCTGAGCGGTGCTGCCGTGATCCGCGAGCGCGAACATGGAACCCTCGAGCACCTACTGGTGATGCCGGTTACCTCAAGCGAAATCATGTTGGCCAAGGTTTGGGCAAATGGGTTGGTTATAGTTCTGGCGGCGGTACTCTCACTGCTATTTGGCGTGCAGGGGATACTCGGTGTACCCATCGTCGGAGCGAGCGCGCTCTTTGCGCGCGGTTCGGCTGTGTACCTGTTTGCCGTAACTGCCATGGGGAGTACACTTTCGACAGTGGCGACGACTATGCCTCAGTTTGGATTGCTTTCTATCCCGGTTTTCGTTGCAATGAACCTGTTGTCTGGAGGTATCACACCATTGGAGAGCATGCCGCAAGCACTGCAGAATACGGTGCAGGTTTTGCCTTCCACACATTTCATCAAATTCGCACAGGCGGTTCTGTATCGTGGTGCGGGGATTGAGATTGTTTGGCCTCAACTGCTGGCGACCACAGCGATTGGAGTTGCCTTTTTCGCTTTCGGCCTAGCTCGGTTTAGGGCGACACTGGCCTCGGCGAGATGAAGATTGATGCAAGCATTGTCGAAAGAAAAAACTCCCCCTTTATTGGGCATTAATTGAGGTTTTAAGAATGACCACTGAAATGATGGAAAATGTCACATTCGATCATCTGGAGATAGGCCAGTTCGCCGAATTGAAACGGATACTCACCCAAAAGGACATACAATTATTTTCAGCCGCTTCCGGTGATGCGAATCCTGCACATACGGACGAGCATTATACGGAAGCCAGCCTGTTTCGTGGAGTTATCGGACCTGGAATGTGGTCAGGCGGACTTATCTCCGCTTTACTCGGCATGGATCTTCCTGGCCCTGGTACAATCTATCTTGAACAGGATATGCATTTTAAAAAACCGGTACGACTTGGTGATGAAGTCACAGCGCGTGTCACTGTCAAAACCAAGCATAAGGATAAGCCCATCGTAGTTTTTAGCTGCGTCGTTCTAAATGAAGAGGACGATATTCTGGTCGAAGGTGAAGCCACAGTTCTGGCCCCCACAAAAAAAATTAAGATGCTGCGCCCCAATATTCCATGGGTAAATGTCGTTGAAAAGGATCACTATAAGGAGACAATGGAGAAATTCCGCTCTTTCGGCATATTAAAAGTGGCCGTTGTTCACCCTGTTCAGGCCAATGTCATTGATGCTGTCGCCGAAGCGGTTGAAGAAGAGCTGATTGACCCTATTTTGATCGGCCCTGAAAGCCGGATCAAAGAGGCGATCAAGGAAAGCAACATAAATGCCGAAGGTTGGACAATCATTGATACCCCGCACAGTCATGCGGCGGCGACTATGGCTGCCCAAATGGCGGCGTCTGGTCAAGTCGGCGCGATCATGAAAGGCTCCCTTCATACTGAAGAGCTACTAGACGCCATTGTTCCCTCTTCGGCGGGATTGCGTACAGAAAAACGCATTTCTCATGTCTATCTGATGAATATCCCTACCTATCACAAGCAATTGATGATTACAGATGCAGCCATCAATATCACCCCAAATTTAGAACAAAAAGCCGATATCTGCCAAAATGCAATTGATGCGTGGCATGTACTGTTCAATCACAAGAACGGCGATCCGAAAGTAGCGATCTTGTCAGCCACGGAAGAAGTCACATCTCGCATGCCTTCTACCATTGATGCGGCCGCGCTGTGTAAAATGTCTGACAGAGGGCAGATCAAGAACGGGCGCCTTGACGGCCCGTTGGCTTTTGATAACGCGATCAGCGCGCAGGCGGTAAAAGATAAACACATTATATCCGATGTCGCAGGCGATGCCGATATCCTCGTTGTACCTGATATTGAAGCGGGCAATGCCCTCGCCAAACAGCTCATATTCTTAGGCAATGCCGACGCAGCAGGCATCGTTCTGGGTGCGCGCGTGCCTATTATCCTCACCAGCCGCGCCGATTCAAAACGTACAAGACTATTTTCATGCGGTGTGGCAATGGCACTGTCTTGTGCTCGCAGGGAAGGGCAGATTAAATAATGAGCCGGCTACTTGTCCTCAACACCGGCTCTTCTAGTGTCAAATTCCGGCTGTTTGATTTCGCAGAAGAAATCGTACTGCTGGCGGGCGGGAAGGTTACAGATATTGGCGGCGCAGCGATGTTTTCCGCGCAAGAAGAAGGTGAACCGAAACAAGAGCATCCTTTAGCCCCAAACGCTTCGCATGAAGAGGCGATTGATCTGATTTTAACATGGCTAACACATCGCAGTTTGACAATCCGCGCTGCCGCGCACCGCATTGTCCATGGCGGGGAAAAGTTTTTCACGGCGACGCGGCTTGATGATAGTTCACTTGACTACCTGCGCTCCTTAAGTCCGCTTGCCCCGTTGCATCAACCTCATAATCTGGCGGCAGTTGATATCTTGCAAAAGCGCCAACCGGATATGCCTCAATATGGCTGTTTCGATACTGCATTTCATGCGCGTCACGATCCATTGTTTCATGAATTCGCTCTGCCGGAAACTCTCCGCGAAAAGGGCATCAAACGCTATGGTTTTCACGGTCTCTCCTACGACTGGATTGCCCATAGCCTGAAAAGCGATTACCCGCATCTCTATGCCGGAAAAGTTGTCGCTGCCCATCTGGGCAATGGGGCGAGCCTCTGTGCTCTCCGTAATGGCCAAAGTATTGATACTACCATGGGCATGACAGCGTTGGATGGATTGCCGATGGGCTCCCGGGTAGGCGCGATCGACGCAGGCGCTGTGATCTACATGCTTAATGAACTTAATATGTCCGTCGATGAGGTTGAGAAAATTCTTTATAACGAGTCCGGCCTCAAAGGACTATCGGGCCTCAGCAACGACGTCAAAATACTGTCTGAAAGCACGGATAAAAACGCAAAGTTCGCGTTGGAATATTTCGCATTAAAAACCGCGCAATATATCGCGGCGATGGCCGTCTCTATCGGTGGAATGGATGGGCTTATTTTTACTGGCGGCATCGGCGAGAATGCCGAAAATGTTCGGCGCTGGGTATTGGATCATCTCGCCCATCTACCTGATTTCGAGCTTCATATTATCCCGGCCAACGAAGAACGGGCCATGGCGCAAGATATCTGGGAGAATTTTAAATCGGAGATCACAGCATGAGCCAAAGACCGCTAAAAGGCCTCGTCGTCGGGCTCGCCAATGAACAATCAATTGCGTGGGGCTGTGTGAAAGCGTTTCACGATTTTGGTGCGGAACTGGCAATTACTTATTTAAATGAAAAGACTCGTACTTATACCGAACCCTTGATGAGCCAGATCAAAGCACCGCTCTATCTGCCGCTCAATGTTACTAATAAATCACAAATGGACGCCGTATTCTCGGCTATCGACAAACAATGGGGTGGGCTGGATTTTATCCTGCAGTCCATCGCCTTTGCTCCGCGCGAAGATTTTCAAGGCCGCGTACTTGAGTGCTCTTCTTCCGGGTTCCATACAG
>CALEMG010000437.1 GCA_937910835.1 uncultured Alphaproteobacteria bacterium
CAGTGCCCGGCGACAAGTCGATTTCCCACCGCGCCCTTATTTTTGGCGGGCTTGCGACCGGAACGACGCAGATTTCCGGGCTACTGGAGGGCGAAGACGTGCTTCGCACCGCCGCCGCGCTCCGTCAACTCGGCGCGGAGGTAGTGAAGATGGAGGGCGACATCTGGCAGGTCACCGGCAATGGCGTTGGCGCATTAAAGGAGCCAGACGAGGTTCTCGACATGGGAAATTCGGGCACGGCGGCGCGCCTCCTGATGGGACTGGTCGCAAGCAGCCCCTTCACCACTTTCTTTATGGGCGATGCCAGCCTGCATAAGCGCCCAATGAGCCGCGTGAGTATCCCGCTTCAGGAAATGGGTGCGGCTATAACCAGCCGATCGGGCGGGCGATTCCCTCTTGCCATTACAGGCCGGGCGCTGATGCCGATCGAGTATGAACTGCCCGTTGCCTCGGCTCAGGTAAAGTCCGCCATCCTGCTCGCCGCGTTGGATACGCCGGGCCTCACCCGCGTGACCGAACCCAAACCTACACGCAATCACACGGAAAACATGCTTCGCCACTTTGGTGCAGACGTGAAGGTGAGCGATCTGGAGAGCGGTGGCCGCCTTATCGAGTATCAGGGGCAGCAGGAACTGACCGCCGCCGATATTATCGTGCCGGGCGATCCTTCTTCCGCCGCCTTTATAGCGGCGGCGGCGGCGATCCTGCCGGACTCGGACGTGACCATTACCAATGTCGGGCTCAATCCGCTGCGCGACGGCATCTTTATTACCTTGCAAGAGATGGGCGCGGATATAGAGATCATGAACCCGCGCGAACAAGGCGGTGAGAGGGTCGGCGATATTCGTATTAAGGGCGGCATGCTTCAGGGGATTGAAGTTCCGCCGGAGCGGGCGCCAACGATGATTGATGAATTTCCGGTTCTCTTTGTTGCCGCGTCTTTCGCCAAGGGGACGACCGTAATGCGCGGATTGCATGAGCTTCGGGTCAAGGAATCGGACCGGATCGCTGCGATGGCGGCAGGCCTTAAAGCCTGTGGTGTTGACTTCGAGGAGCTGGACGACGGGCTGATCATCAAGGGCGACGGCAGCGCGCCGAAGGGTGGCGGGCATATTGAGACCCATCTTGATCACCGGATCGCCATGTCTTTCCTGATTATGGGCCTCGCCGCAGAAGAACCGGTCACCGTCGATGATGGCCGTGTAATGGAAACAAGCTTTCCGGGTTTTGTCGATTTGATGGGCACGCTTGGCGGCCTGATTGCGCCGGACAATCAGCCATGATTATCGCGGTCGATGGCCCTGTCGCCGCTGGCAAGGGCACCCTCGCTCGGCGAATCGCCGCGCATTACGACCTTCAATATCTCGATACTGGGGCGCTTTACCGCGCCGTCGGACTAAAACTTCTCCGCGATGGAAACGATCCGCATAACGAAGAAGCGGCAGTTGACGCCGCACGCCATGTGGGAGAGGTCCCGCTTGACGACACTGCTCTTCGCGAGGAGGCAACGGGGGAAGCGGCCTCCATCGTTGCCGCCAATCAGGGGGTTCGGGCGGCATTGTTGCAGTATCAGCGGGATTTCGCGCAAAATAAGGGCGGCGCGGTGCTTGACGGGCGCGATATCGGCACCGTGGTCTGCCCGGAGGCGGATGTGAAGCTGTTCGTGACCGCGAGCGCAGAGGTCCGCGCCCGCCGTCGTTTCGACGAACTTGTCGCCAAGGGCGTGGAGACAACCTTTGATGCCGTGCTGGAAGATTTACACGCCCGCGACGCCCGCGATATGGGCCGGGGCAGCGCGCCGCTCAAAAAAGCTGACGATGCACACTTGCTTGATACCTCAAAATTGGATATAGAGGCGGCAGTTACGGCGGCTTGCATGATTATCGACGCCGCCTAAATATGAAGGAGACCGTTCCGACCACGCCGGAACATTACATTAACAGCGCTTCTCTTGCGTGCGTATCTTGATTTGGAGAAGCCAGTGGCCATTGATCCGCCGGAAGACCGGTTTGGCCTGATACGAGGATCTTGAAGGAAATCAAATATGTCAGATACATCTCTTGCCGAAGAAGGCATGCCCGCTATTGAAGATTTCGCGGCACTTCTCGACGAATCCTACGGTGCCAGCGACAGCCTTGAAGGCACCGTCATCAAAGGCACCGTTATCAATATCGAAAACGACCTTGCCATCATTGATGTTGGCCTCAAGTCCGAAGGCCGTATTCCGCTAAAAGAATTTGCCGCGCCCGGTCAGGATTCAGACCTGAAAATCGGCGACACGGTTGAAGTCTTCCTTGAAAGAATTGAAAACTCCGCAGGTGAAGCCGTTCTGTCCCGCGACAAGGCTCGCCGCGAAGAAGCCTGGGAAAAACTCGAAGTTGCCTTTGGCGAGAACGAGCGCGTCGACGGTATTATCTTCGGTCGCGTGAAAGGCGGCTTTACGGTCGATCTTTCTGGCGCTGTGGCCTTCCTGCCCGGCAGCCAGGTGGACGTTCGCCCGGTTCGCGACATCGGACCGCTCCGCGGTATTCCGCAGCCTTTCCAGATCCTGAAAATGGATCGCCGCCGTGGCAACATCGTTGTTTCCCGCCGCGCCGTTCTGGAAGAAAGCCGCGCCGAAGCCCGCTCCGAGCTGATCGGTACCCTCGAAGAAGGCCAGACGCTGGAAGGCGTGGTCAAGAACATCACCGATTACGGCGCCTTCGTCGATCTGGGTGGTGTCGATGGCCTGCTCCATGTGACAGATATCGCATGGCGCCGGGTCAACCACCCGTCGGAAGCCCTCACCATTGGTGAAACGGTCAAGGTACAGGTTATTCGCCTGAACAAGGAAACCCAGCGCATCAGCCTCGGCATGAAACAGCTTGAGGAAGATCCATGGGAAGCTCTCGAAGCGAAATACCCGGTTGGCGCCAAATTCACGGGCCGTGTCACCAACATCACCGATTATGGTGCATTTGTTGAACTTGAAGCCGGTGTTGAAGGCCTCGTCCATGTTTCCGAAATGAGCTGGACCAAAAAGAACGTTCATCCAGGCAAGATTGTCTCCACCTCCCAGGAAGTGGAAGTCATGGTTCTGGAAGTCGATCAGGCACGCCGCCGCATCAGCCTTGGCCTGAAGCAGTGCATGGATAACCCATGGGATAGCTTCGCCCAGACAACGCCGGTCGGTACTGAAATCGAGGGTGTGGTCAAGAACATCACCGAGTTTGGTCTGTTTGTCGGCCTTGAAAATGACGTCGACGGCATGGTTCACATGTCCGACATCGACTGGAGCCAGCCGGGTGAGCAGGCGATCCAGGAATATAAAAAGGGCGATACGGTGAAGGCGAAGGTTCTCGACATCGAAGTTGAGAAAGAACGCGTGAGCCTTGGTATCAAGCAGCTGAGCGAAGATCCGTTTGCCGGCGCAGCAGAAATGAAGAAGGGCGCCGTCGTCACTTGTACGGTTTCCAAGATTCAGGATGCTGGACTTGACGTAGAAGTCAGCGAAGGTGTTGTTGGCTTCATCCGTAAGGGTGAACTCAGCCGCGATCGCGCCGAGCAGCGTCCAGACCGCTTCGCCGTTGGCGACAAGATCGATGCCAAGATCATGACCATCGACAACAAGACCCGTAAAGTTACCCTGTCGATCAAGGCACGCGAAGTCGCGGAAGAAAAACAGGCCGTTGCACAGTACGGTTCTTCCGATGCCGGTGCGTCTCTTGGCGATATCCTCGGGGCGGCCATGCGCAAAGCCAACGAAGATGACGACACGGGTTCCGACGACAAAGCGGATGGGTAATCATCCATGTTGATAGCCGCTATCGATCGTCATTCCTTTTTTCGAAAGGCTGAAAATGTCTGTCGATAGCGAAAATTACGATATCAGGCGCCGCCTCAAGCGGCGCCTGACTTTTTGGCGCCTGCTGGCAATTCTGCTGGTGATCATCCTTGGCGTCTGGATTTTCAACGAGATGAGCGAGGAAGAGGTCAGAGACCATATCGCGCGCCTCGATATTACCGAAATCATTGTCGAGAATGACCGCCGTGAGGAGGCCATCGACAACATTATCAAAGACCCGTCAGCAAAGGCACTGATCGTCTATATCAACAGCCCTGGCGGCTCCACCTATGGCAGCGAGCGACTCTTCAAGGCGCTGCGCCGCGTCGCGGAAACAAAACCGGTCACCACGGTGATCGGCACGGTTGGCGCATCGGGCGGATACATGACGGCCCTGGCCGGGGATCGGATATTTGCGGGCGAATCTTCCATTGTCGGCTCCATCGGCGTAATCGTGCAGCTAACCGAAATCTCCGAATTAATGAAAAAGGTCGGCGTCAGCGCGACCGCCATTACCTCGGGCGCCTTAAAAGGCGAACCCTCCCCCTTCAAGCCAATATCGGAGGCGGGACGTGAAAACCTTCAGGATATGGTGACCGCCACATATGACTGGTTCGTCTCCATGGTGACCCTGCGCCGTCCATTGGACGAGAACCAAGTCCGAAAACTCGCTGACGGGCGGGTTGTGATTGGCCTCGTGGCCGCGAAAAACGGCCTGATTGACGAGATCGGCGGCATCACCGAAGCGCAAAGCTGGCTGGAATCGGAGGGACAGATTCCCACCGGCCTGCCACTCCGTACCATCGATTACAGCGAGCCAAAACCTCTGATTGCACGGCTTTTAGGGGAAATGATGGGGAAAAGCGTTTTATCAGAAAGGCTTACACTTGACGGACTGCTCTCCCTTTGGCAACCTGACTGATATTGGGAAAAGGTTAGACAATCGATAAAAAATATCACTGACGGGGAGTGTCGAATGATAAAATCTGAACTTATTGCGATCATCGCGGAAAATAATCCCCACCTGTACCAGCGCGATGTGGAGCGGATCGTCACCACCATATTTGACGAGATTTCCGATGCCCTTGCGCGGGGAGACCGGGTCGAGCTGCGCGGGTTTGGGGCATTTTCCACCAAGGAGCGGGCCGCACGCGTCGGTCGCAATCCGCGCACCGGGGAGGCTGTGCAGGTGGATAAAAAATATGTGCCCTATTTTAAATGTGGCAAAGACCTGCGCGATCGACTGAACACCGACGCTTAAAGGGTTCGCCATCGGCCCGAAATACCGTTAATCTGGCGGCAACATTTGGCTGAACCAGAAGGACGTCCATGCTGAAATTACTTTTCTGGATACTTTTCCTTGTCATCGCCCTTGTGGTGGCGGCGCTGAGCATCGCCAACCGGGAAGTTGTGACTTTTTCTCTCGATCCGCTCCCCTTTGCGTTTGATTTTCCGCTCTATGGCCTGTTGCTGGCGGCGGGTTTTATCGGTCTGATCGCCGGCACCGTCGTGACCTGGCTTCGCGGGCATGGCGCCCGCCATGAAAACCGCCTTCACAAACGCGAGGTCGAGGAGCTTAAAGGCAAGAATGTACGCCTCACCCGCGAACTGGAAGAGGCGCATGCGCGAGAAAGCAAAGGCCCGACACCAGACGCTCTGGCACCACCCATCACTGGAAATCCTCGTATCGAGCATAAAGCTGGCTGATTGATCCAGATGCAGATTATCGAAAATGCGGAAATCGCAGGCGCGCTTCAATACCCGGCGCTGATCGACGCCCTGCGCCGGATGTTTATCGAAGGCTGCACCCAGCCGCTTCGCCATCATCACGGGCTGGACCCTGAGGATGAGAAAAAAGGCATATTGCTGATCATGCCCGCCTGGCAGTCCGGAGGCTTTCTCGGCCTTAAAACCGTGACGGTGATGCCGGAAAACGGGAGCAAGGGCCTGCCCTCGGTTCAGGGGACTTATATGCTGTTCGATGCTGTCGACGGTCGTGCGCTTGCCCTGATGGATGCGGGCGAACTCACCACTCGCCGGACCGCTGCCGCCTCTGCGCTCGCCGCCTCCTATCTTGTGCGTGAAGACGCGTCAACAATGCTGATGGTGGGGGCTGGCGCCATGGCGCCTTGCCTGATCCTCGC
>CALEMG010000438.1 GCA_937910835.1 uncultured Alphaproteobacteria bacterium
CATTGACGTTGGGGAGACAACAATTGCCCGCGCTCCAGAGTTGAGCACGCGGTTGAACACGGCAGGCGCATCAGCGGCGGCAATACCTTGCGCAATCATGATATCGACGAGTTGTTCCGGCGCGTTACCGGTATCGAAGCTGGTGCCTTCAATACGGCTGAGCGCGAACCCCTCCAAAATCATCAGGGGCGTGCCTTTCTCGTCGGAGAAGACAACATCAAAGCTCGCGAACCGGCCCGGCGTTTCTGCAACGAGGCGTGCCCGCGCAACAAAACGTGACGGCAGTGGTCCAAGTATCCGCAATCGATCCACAGACATTGGCGCATAGAAGGCGCCTTCACTGCCAACATCGGACAGCAGGTTCAGGCCGATAGTCGCCGCGGTATCGGTCATTCCCGGATGGGCCGCATATTGACCAAGATCCGCCAGATACGCCTCCGGCAAGGTGAAATCAGCCTCGACAATATTCGAACCAACGCGAATCTGCCCGACATTGTCCCAGCGTGGACCAAAATCGATGAGTTCCTCTTGCGAATCCTGTCCGCTGTTATCGGAAATAGAGAGGCTCCCCGTCGCCAGCAGCCCGGCAGGCAGTTTGCGATCTGTCAATCGTTTCAGCACGAGGTTGGCACGGCAATGCTCAATCATTGGCGCCTCAGCGGAGGCGCTGCTCTGCACCTTGAAATCATACCCACGTTCCGTCGGCGTGAGGGTAACCACAACCCGCGCACGGACGGCATCCGCAAAAACCATCGGGCTAAGAAGCGAAAGGGATTGAATTTCCCATTTGCGCCCCGAAGCCGCCTGTTCCATGGCAACGCGTGCAATCTCGATATAGGCAGTTCCCGGCAGAACCGGCACGCCACCTACGACATGCTCGTTCAGCACCCAGAGTTCCGCTGGATCATAGTAGGACGTGAAAGAGAACCCGCCCTTGTCATCTGTCTCCATCGGACCGAGAAGCGGATGAGGGCCAACAGCATTCTCTTCCTGGCTCCGATAGGCCCGCGCGGCCATGCCGATATCGCGCCATACCCCCCAGGAAATAGCCAGGCCATCGCTGCGCGAAGCGGCAAGGCTTTCCAGATAGCTGTTCGCCGCCACATAATCAACCTGTCCCGGCGGCGCGGTAACCACGGAAGTGGAGGAAAAGACCGCAAAGAAATCAAGCTCCCCTTCCGGCAGCAGTGCCGAGAGATTCTCACCGCCTTCCACCTTCGGCGCGAGAACATGATGGGTGTCTTCCAAGCTTTTGCCGAGCATCGGCGCATCGTCCATGATGCCTGCGCCATGGAAAACCCCGTCAATTCCACCGAATTCTGAACGAGCTTTCTTAATTGCTTTGCCGAGGGCCATCTTGTTTGTCACATCGGTACTGAGGATCAGGGCATCTCCACCCGCCGCCTCAATCTCGCGGATCGCATGAATGGCATGAGCCGTGCGACTGTTTGGATATTTCGCAAGAACGACGTCCCATTCCGCCCCACCGGGGAAGTTTGAACGGCCGATCAGAGCAACTTTCGCCTTGGCCGCCGTTCCGAGATAGCGGGCAAGTTCCAGTCCGATGCCGCCCACGCCGCCGGTAATCAGATATCGCCCGCCTTCTTTCACCCGCTTGGGCAAGGTATCCACAGAAGCGACCGGTAACGGATCAAGCTGCTGCGCATATCGCTGCCGCCCACGAAAGGCGATGCAGTCATCGACAGTACTTCCGCCCTGTTCATCGAGAATTGCCCGCGCCGCCCAGACCGGATCTTCCGCCGCTTCCAGATCAATATACTGGGCGCTTAAACCAGGAACCTCCCGCGGCGCAACCCGCACGGGCCCGATCAGAGTGCCAAGCGCAGGATAAGGGAGCGGTTCCCCGGCAACGGAAAAGCCGCCGCTTCCGATAAAGGTGAGGCGCAT
>CALEMG010000439.1 GCA_937910835.1 uncultured Alphaproteobacteria bacterium
AAGGTGAACACCGGATTGAGATAGGTCATCGGGTCCTGAAAGATCATGGCAATCTCGATCCCGCGAATTTTCTGCATCTCGGCGGGCGTGACTATCAGCATGTCCTTGCCATTATAGAGGATTTCGCCGGAAACCACCTCGGCAGGCGGTGTCGGCAGCAGGCCGCGCACGTAGCGCAGGGTCACTGACTTGCCGAAGCCCGTCGCCCCCACGATGCCGAGGGACTGCCCCTTGCCGACCGCGAGATTAACGCCATCCAATGCATGATAAACACCGTCGAACGTATTGAAATTCAATCGATAGTCGCGAATTTCAAGAACCGGAAGCTCCGTCATTATTCCCTCCCCTTCGGATCAAGAATATCGCGCAGGCCATCGCCCAGCAGGTTAAAGCCAAGTACGGTGAGGAAGATCGCGAGGCCCGGGAAGAAGGAATACCACCACCAGTCCGGCAGGTAGTTCCGTCCGACGCTGATCATCGCGCCCCATTCGGGGAACGGCGGCTGCGCGCCGAGGCCGAGGAAGCCAAGGCTCGCCGCATAGAGAATGGCCATGCCCATATCCATGCTGACCTTGACGATAATCGGCGACAGGCAGTTGGGCAGGATATGCACAAAGACGATGCGCATCTTGCTCGCCCCCATGGAGCGGGCGGCATCCACATAGATCGCACTTTTGAGGGAGAGCGTTTTTGCCTGCACCAGCCGGACATAGCCCGGCCACCAGACCAGCGAGATGGCGAGCATGGCATTGCCGATCCCCGGCCCCAGCACCCCGACAATCGCAATGGCGAGGATCAGCCCCGGAATGGAGAGGAAGATATCGGTGATGCGCATGATACTTTCTTCGACCCAGCCACCGACGTACCCTGCGATAATGCCGAGCGGCACACCGATCAGCATGGAAATGCCGGTAATGATCAGCCCGATCTGCAAAGAGACCCGCGCGCCGATAACGACGCGGGTGAAGACGTCATTGCCGACCTCATCGGTGCCGAACCAGTGTTTCTCGCTCGGCGGCTGCAGCTTATTCTCGATATGGGTCGCGCCGAGCGCGTCTTCGGGATAGGGCACGATGGACGGGCCGAAGATCACCAGAAACATAAATCCGGTAATGATGATCAGGCCGATCATCGCCGCGCCGTTATTGCGGAAGGTCCGGGCATAGAGCCGCCAGGTGCGAATGGTGCTGGCGTGCCGCTCACGGAATGTCGGCTCGGCGGGATTGTCTAGAATATCTGTCATCATTCCCTTCCTTACGCCCGGCCGCGAACGCGGGGATCGAGCACGCCGTAAATGATATCAATGAGAAAATTGGTCAGCATGAACCAGGCGCCGAGGATCAGGGTCACCGCCATCACCGGCTCGAAATCCGATGCAGTCACCGCCTGCAGCGCATAGAGACCGACACCGGGCCAGTCAAAAACGCTTTCGATCAGCACTGTACCGCCCAGCATCCAGCCGAAGCGCAGGCCAATAATCGCGAGTGTCGGCAGCATCGCATTTTTGAGCGCATAGACTGCTATCATGCGAAACCGGGAAATGCCTTGCGCTCGTGCGTTGGTGACATAATCAAGGCTGAGGGTCTCGATCATTTCCGCCCGGTTCACCCGGACGATGGAGGCAAGCGCCGGAAAACTCAAGGCAATGGCCGGCAGCACCAGATAGTGCAAGGCTTCGAAGAAAACGCCAAAGCGGAGCGTCAGCAGCGCATCGATGGTGTACATGCCGGTAATCGTCATCGGCGGATCGGTCATCAGGTCGAGCCGGCCGCCTAAGGGAAACCAGCCGAGCTTAAGGCCAAAATAGAGCTGCAGCATCAGCCCGAGCCAGAACATCGGCAACCCGACGCCGGAGGAGCTGACGATGCGAACGACATTATCCACCCAACCGTTCTGCTTGACGGCGGAGATAACGCCCAGGGGAATGCCGAGGACAATTGCAAACAGGATGGAATAGAGCACCAGTTCCAGCGTCGCCGGAAAATAGACCATAAGGTCCTCGGCCACCGGTCGCGTGGTATAGACGGAGCGGCCGAGATTGCCCTCGAAAATGCCGCCGACATAGATAAAGAACTGTTCCACCAGCGGCTTGTTGAAGCCATATTCTTCGCGGACCTGGTCGATCATTTCCTGCGTGGCATCGGGGCCGGCCGCGAGGGCCGCAGGATCGCCGGGCGCTATATGGGAGATGGAGAAGGTGATCACCAGCAATCCCAACAGCATGCCCAGCATCAGGATACTGCGCTTGCCAATCATATGCAGCATAACATCTCCTATGGAATGAAAGGTTCTGCCGGATCAGTATAGACCCGGCAGACCAGTTTCGGCGTTATTTTCCGATGCCGAGACCGTAATAATCGACTTCGGACGTCATCCGGACCGGCGTATAGGAGAATCCGGTGACATAATCGCGATAGGCAATCAGCCTTTTGCGCATCATGCCGAAGATTTCCGGCTGATCCTCGACGATCATCTTCTGGATTTCCGCATACATCGGGGCGCGTTCATCCCAATCGGTGGTATAGCGGGCCTTCTCGATCAGCTCCGTAACCTTCGGGTTGTCGTAGAAATGCGTACCATAGTATTTACCCCAGGATTCCGGGTGATACTGATAGGCTACCGCGTCCGGGTCGGTGGAGACCGGGGTTGCGAAGCTCGCCATCATATCCGCCGAGGTTTCCGCCTTTGATCCACGAGCACCCAGGTTTGGCCAGGTCAGCGGCACCATTTTCACGGTGATGTTGAGCGGCTTCAACTTGTCGATCAGGACGAGTCCCATCAGACGCTCAATCTCGAGACCCTGCACATAGACATATTCCAGCTCGATCCCGCCATCGGGCCATTGGGATTTCGCGAGATATTCTTTGGCTTTCTCCATGTCGTGGCGCGGAATGCCCGGCACATCGACTTTGCCCTTGATATCATCGGTGAAGGGGCTCGTCTGCAGAACCGCCTTGCCGTTGAAAATGGCAACCAATGCATCATAGTCGAAGGCATAGGCCACCGCTTTGCGCAGGTTCTTGTCGGACATATATTTGCCCTTGGTGTTGAACTTCAGGCCAAACGCCGTCAGGGCCGGCTCGGTCGAGGTTTTGATGCCCTTGGCTTTCGCCACCTGATCAAATTCATCCGGAGAGAGATCAAGCACGATATCCGCCTTGCCGGTCATCAGGGCCGCGCGCTGAGCGGATGTTTCCCGCATCAGTTTATAGACGATCCCCTCGATATTGGAGCCGCCATCGCCTTTCCAGTAATCCTTGACCCGCTCCACTTCATAAAGCGTTCCCTGATCAAAGCGTTTCAGCTTGTAAGGGCCACTTCCGGCCTCGTTTTCGGTCATCCATTTCTGGCCATAGTCATCTTCCTCGACATGGGCGCTGACAACGGCCGGGTCCATGATGTACCACCACGGCAGGAAGGACAGAAACGCCGCATAGGGCTTCTCAAGATTGAATTTTACAGTGTAGTCGTCAACCACCTCAATCCCTTCGGGCTTCAGGAAGTCGGACAGCATCCAGGCAGGACCCTTGTTAAGCTCCAGCGTCCGGGTGAAGGAATATTTGATCGCTTCCGCATTGACCGGGTTACCGCTATGGAACTTGGCATCCTTGACCAGATTGAAGGTCCATGTCTTGCCGTCCTCACTCGATTCCCAGCTCTCGGCGAGCCAGGGCTTCACCGTCGGCGGGGTGTCTTCGTATTTTACCAGCGCATCATAGAGCGCCTGCTGCAGGCTGCGGATAGAGGCGTTGTATTTCACGCTCGTGTCCAGGGTGGTATCCTGCTGGCGTCCGTCAAGGACGAGAACCTAGCCCCCGTCTACACGCTCGATGGCGGGCGCCGGTTCCAGCTCCTCGCCAA